>DASWHH010000619.1:0-2289 GCA_036398295.1 bacterium | reverse complement strand
CGTGGTCGAGCTGGGCCAGGATGACGCGATATGGGTGTTCGGTTTCCACGAGCAGGTCGGTATCTGATGAGGCGACGGCGTCCTGCAGATTCCGCTGCAACGCGATTAACGATTCCGCGAGTTTCTGAGCGATTTCATGATGCGGATAGTATTCCTGTTCGAGGCGCAGCAACAGCCGATTGTTTTGTTGCTCGAGAATGAGATCCATACCCAAAACCAACAAGAAGGCAATGGAAGCCACGAGTGGCATCAACAACAATTTGCTTTGAATTTTCAAATTTTTGAGCATCGCGATCATGGTCACTTCTCTAGCTTGAGAATCTTAACATCTTTGAGCTCGACGGTGTTGGAAACGTAGCCGATCGCGCCGGTGTTTTCTCGAACGTACTTGATCACTTCCTCATCACTATTTTTCTCCGGTGGCGGTACGCCGTCGCCGGTGAAGATTTGCCGCTGCCAGTAAGCCTTAACTGCCGAAATACTGCGGCCGTGGATGAGTTTGGTGAAATCCTTGCGCACGGGCGAATCTGCCGGCAGGTCTAGCGGTTGCACGGTTTGGTTGCGGCTCCAGGTGGTGGTTTTCTTCAAAAACAATCTTGAGATTTGATCCTTTTTCAGCGCCTCCGTAGGGTTGGAGACATTGACGATTACCTTAAAACTTACTCCGTCTTTTTTGTCTTGCGACTGAGATAGTTCCCCAAAAGCAATGACAAGAAAGAGCGGCAGTACTACAAATACTTGCTTCAAAGTGTTTCCCCGTTCGAGTTCCAACAGTTCAAGAAGGCATCCTATCAAAAACTGGCGGACAAACTGGCAATTGAATAGAGCGTTTCATACTTGTCGTCAACAAAGGGATTGACGGCTTGACCCTCAATGAAAAAGCCACGATTGTAATGGCCTTCCAGCTTTGCGACAAAATTTGGATGAAAACGATAATTGATGCCGAGCATGTAATCCGTATTCCACTGATCGTTAATTTTACCAATCAGGAAATGTTCGGCCAGCACGTTCACGAAATCGGCTTCGGCGTGGAGGCTGAGGCTGTGCGATAGATTAAGGCCGGCATACCCGTAGTAGACTCGTCGCTTTGAAGCTGTACGTCGGACTTCCATGTACTCGGAATGCAGGCTAAAACGCTCGAAATTGCCTTCGAAGGAGAGGAGGAAAAGCTCATCGTAGAATTTGTTATTTCCATATAAACCGCCGGTGACCCGCTGGCGATTGCCGGCGACTCCGAAACGGAGGCCTTGAACCGGCGTGTTCAGCCAGAGCTGCATGCCGAGGCCGTTATCGATTTCCGCTTTCTGGTAGCGCATGGAGAGATCGTACTCGAAGCGAGTCCAGTGTCCAAAGTAAAGCTCGGCCTTGAGGTTCCAGGGTGAGTCCGCCGCGAAAATCTTACGGATCAGAATTCCATCCACGGTCTCGTTCGTCCAGGCGACATCGCCGTAAACGTTCATGCACGGACTGTAGAACGGCAGCAGAGTGCCCACATCGCGGATTTCGTTGTAAATGCCCAGCGGCAGCAGCACCCGTCCAAACTTCAGCGCCAGGCTTTCGCTGAAACGATGTTCTGCAAACGCCCAATCGAGCTCAATCGGATTGACGGCGTCGTTCAGTGAGCTGCGGCCAAGACGGAGATGGCTAAATTGTATCACGATGTTGTTATGTGGGTCGAGATCATAGCGAAACTGCAGGGCTAATTTGCGGTAATCGGTGGTGCCATCGCTGGGTATCCCAAAGTACTGGTTGCCATCAGAAATGGCAAATGCCTGGGTAAGATAACCGTGCGCGGAAAATTTGGTTTGGGCGAATGCCGGGCCAAAGATAGCGCCAAGAACTAATAGAGCCAAAGCCAGATTCTTCACAAGTTTCATCATAATATTCCCTTATCATTATTTATGACAATAATCCAAAGAAATTATCGTCAACTTGCGACGGTTCTTGATTCGAAAAAGACGAGACCTTAGCGTAGATTTTTTGAGGCTTACTGAAGGGTTTTGACGACTTTTGGGGAGTCAAATGAGAAGGCGGGATGCGCTTTGGGGAGCTTCTCTCAAATCAGATCGCATCACCTCTCGTTTGCGTCGTTATCGGTGGGGACAAAAAGTCTTTCTGAAACCACTAATCTTTTGTTTTTACTTTTTTGATTTCTTATCTTACAAAAAAATTGAAGGAAACAACAAATTTGCTATGGTCGATCTACTAACAAAAAATCGAGTTGATCATGCCAATGATTTGTATGAAAAATGGTCAAAGAAATTCAAGCAAGGCCTTAGGCTTCAATCA
>DASWHH010000618.1:0-2881 GCA_036398295.1 bacterium | reverse complement strand
TATTCTCTGCCCCTATCTTCCATCCTCCATCCTCCATCCCCTATCATCTTAGACTGGGCGCCGATGATTCTCGAAATCCTGCAAGGCATGCAAAGCGGGCTCTCAGCCGGGATCGTCTCAGCCAAATTCCACAACGCTCTGGTCGAGGGCATGCTCGCGGTGGCAAGTCGAACTGGTGAGGAACGAGTAGTGTTAAGCGGTGGCTGCTTCCAAAACAAATACCTGGCGGAACGCGCCATCCGGCGACTGCGGGCCGCCGGCTTTCGGCCGTACTGGCATCAGCGCGTCCCCCCCAATGACGGCGGCATTGCGCTGGGGCAGTTGGTGGCGGTTACCGGACGCTAACTGTTCCCAACAAAATTAGAGTCTGAAGCTCACATTCTGCAGTCGAAATAATCGCCAGAATTTCTCCGTCCTCAAGCTGTGTCCACTTTCTGCCCACGTGCGCAATAATTTACCATTCTCACTCAGCCACCTAGCACGAAATTTGGGAAATTTTACCCAATTCAGCCACAAAACCTGGCCGTTCAGAAGCATCACGGTGGTGGCACGCTCCTTGCCAAATGAAATGCAGCCATTTTCGAAACAGGAGACCCAGACCTTAACCCCGGATAAACAACTTGCAATCACTCATCAGCACATACAGCTTTAGATATATATTCATAAGTGGCCTCCTAATCAGTGGATGCGCAGCGAACCGGTTCCAGGGTGTGGAACTTGCCATACGTCAGCAGAACTGGTTCAAAGCTCAACAAGCTCTGGAAGAGCAGGTGCAAACCAACCCCAGGGATGGGGAAGCGCATCTGCTGTTGGCTGAGGTGTACGGTGAAACCGATCAAGTCACAGCCCTGCGCAAAACCATCGCCAGCTTGCGCCAGCTTTCACCCAAATATACCGAACCGGCGAACTTTCTTTCACAAAAATACTGGATCAAAAACTTCCGGCTCGGACTCCAGCTTTTCGAGCAGCGCCAGTTCAACGAGGCCGCCAAACGACTGCAATTTGCGACGATCGTCGATTCCGCCAACAGCGATGGCTGGCAGCGTCTGGGCGACGCCCTGTTCATGAGCGCACGTTACTTCGAAGCCAAGAAGGCTTACGCCCAGGCACTAAACAAACAGCCGGATAATATCACCCTCAAAAACAATCTCGCGGAAATCTATTTCATCGAAAAAAATTATGCCGGGGCCATTGAACAGTGTGACGAAATTCTTTCGGTACAAGAAAACGATATGAATGCTGTGCTGCGTCGCGCCTATTGTTATGATGCCCTGGGAAAATTCGCCATTGCCGAGAAGGATTTTCTCAAAGCGGCTGAGGCGGACGCAGCGCCGCAGACAGTTACTGCGGTGGGACTATTTTACTTTCGTAATGGCAAATATGCCAAGGCCATCGGGCCGTTCAGCAAGGCAGTCGAAAACTCTGACAACCCGATCATGCTCTACCGCTACCTAGGCGAGGCCAACTGGCGGCTTCGCAACTTCAAGGCTATGGCATCCTGGTACCAGAAAATTGTCGCTGCCCTCCCCGACGATCTTTCCGGATGGAAGAATTTAGCCATGGCTTATGAGGCCCTCGGCCAAAAAGACCTGCTCGCCCAGGCTCGGAGTCAAATCCACAAAATCAGCAGTACGAATTAATCGCATGTTAACTTCGAGGGGAATTTCATGAGGATACGTTCGCTCGTATTCTTGACCATCATCACCACGTTTACGAGCTTCTGCGACAACCTGCACGGGCAGCCGCTGGTGACGCTGGTGACGCCGCGACAAAACGAAATCAATGTCCCCCTTACCAGCGCCATCGATGCCACGTTCTCCGAGGATATCAATGCCGCAACCCTGCACGCTACAACTTTCCTGGTCTACGGCAGCCAGACCGGATTTTACACCGGCTTCCTTTCCTACAACGCGGCTTCGCGAACAGCACGCTTCCAACCGGATCGATTTTTTAAAGATGGGGAGAGCATCTCTGTCACTTTGACTTCTGCAATCCAAAACAATTCGGGACAAGCCCTGACTCCAGTGCAGTGGTCGTTCACGGTCGCCGTGGAAATTGGCACGGGCATTTTCGATGAACGTATAACCGTAGCCGTGGGCGAAAACGAGCTGGTGCCCGCCGACATCTTCGCCGGCGATCTTAACAACGATCAGTTTTCGGACTTGGCGGTGGTTAACAGTGGCTCGAATTCAGTCACGATTTTGATCAATCGCTTTGTCGTGCCCGGCGGTGCATTTGATCCGCCAATCGTCGTCCCGGTGGGCAGCGGCCCCACCTCCGTCAGCGGCGGCGATTTTGATAGCGACGGCTTCATCGATCTGGCGGTGAGCAATTTTGATGATAACACCGTCACCGTGCTGCGTAACACCGGCGTCACCAGTTTCGTCCTCGCGCAAACCATCCCCACTGCCGAACATCCCACTCAAGTTGATGCCCGAGACTTCAACAACGATGGCAACCTCGATCTGGCGGCGGTCATTTTAGGGTTAAATCGCTTGCAGATTTTTCTAAACGATGGCAATGGCAATTTTGCCGCTGCTCCGGAAGTGTACAACACCGGCGCCAGCCCTTATGCGCTCACCGCTGCCGATTTTGACAACGATGGCGATGTGGACATCGTCGTCTCCAATTCCGGCGACAACACGATTTTGGTCTACGATAACAACGGCCTCGCGCAATTCACCGAGTCCGGTGAAATCACCGTTCCGGATTTCCCGACGATGATTCGCGCCAACGATCTGGTTGGTCGTAGTCCAAACAATTACGGCGACACCTTTGTCGATCTGGTGATCACTCATCCCAACATAAACGCCATTTCGATTTTCGAAAACCGCTCGCTCGACGGCGGTTTCGTACTCTCCGAACAGATCGCCGTGGGAGT
>DASWHH010000617.1:0-3272 GCA_036398295.1 bacterium | reverse complement strand
TGGAGCTGCTGGGAGATTCTGTTCTCGGGCTGGTAGTGGTGGAATTTCTCTATGAGAAATATCACGAAAAGGAAGAGGGTGAACTGACCAGTATGAAATCATTAATCGTAAGTCGCCGGATTCTGGCGAGAATCGCGCGTGCACTGAGATTGGGGCAGTTCATATTGATAAGCGACTCAGAAGAGAAATCCGGTGGGCGTTCGCGGGCGTCGATCAGCTCGGACGCGCTCGAAGCGATCATTGGCGCAATCTACTTGGACGGCGGTTTGGAAAAAGCCCGCGTGTTCATTCACGATAAGATTTTGGCGAATTTTGAGGAAATCATTTCGCGAGAACTGCACCAGAATTTCAAAAGCATGCTGCTCGAGTACTCCCAAAGCCGCAATCTGGGACTACCGTACTATCATGTCCAGTCCGTGGATGGTCCGGACCACGAAAAGGTATTTACCATCCAGGTAAAAATTCAGGATACAGTCCTGGGGTTGGGTATTGCCAACAATAAAAAGCGCGCCGAGCAGCTGGCAGCGCGCGAGGCCTTGCGCAATCTATATATTATTTGATTCAATTTGATTCAACACTGAAGGCCACCGAAGTTCACCGGAAATTTGTGCTTTTGTCGTTGAGTGATTCGGTGACTTTCAGTGTTGAATCTTTAATCCCTCTCGAGAATCATCGCTGCGGCCATGGCCCCGGCCGCGCAAATACTCACCAGGCCGTATTTCGATCCCCGACGTTTCATCTCGTTGGCCAGGGTGGTGACAATTCGTCCTCCTGTGGCGGCAAATGGGTGACCCACCGCAATCGAGCTACCCAACGGGTTTAGCTTATCAGGATCGACTTTGCCAATCGCCTGCTCTTTCCAGCCCTTTTCCCAGGCGTGAAGGTTGCAGGCCACCTGCGCCCCAAACGCCTCGTGCACTTCGATGATATCCATATCGGTGAGTTTCAGCCCGGCCTTTTTGAGAAGCCGTGGCACGGCAATACAGGGCGCCATCAGCAGACCATTATTGGGATTGATGGCGGCGTATTCAAAGGCGCGAACAAAAGCCAGCGGTTCCCGGCCGTCTTTTTTGGCGCGCTCTTCGGACATGATGAGCACTGCAGCGGCGCCGTCGGTTAGCGGGCTGGAGTTGCCCGCGGAAATGGTGCCGCTGGGGCTGCGATCAAATACTGCCGGCAGCTTGGCGAGTTTTTCAATGGTTGTGTCCGAACGAATGAGCAAGTCACGGTCGATATTATCCAGCGGATAGATCTCCGCCCTGAGCCGCCCATCTTCGGTGGCGGTGTGGGCGTTCTTGTGGCTGCGGAAGGCGATTTCATCTTGATGCGTACGGGAAATCTTCCATGCTTTTGCCATGATCTCGCAATGTTCCCCCATCGTCAGTCCGGTGGAAGGTTCGGCGATGGCCGGAGCAGCTGGCTTGAAATGCCAGGGACGGATTTGAGCGAACTTTGCCAGGCGGGCGCCCATCGATTTGGCTGAGACCGCATCTAAGAATATGCGCGAGATCTTTTTTCCAAACAGTAGCGGGGGGTTGGACATGGATTCGGTGCCGCCGGCAATGCCGATTTCCGCGCGACCGCTCACGATAGAGTCATAGATTGCCGTGATGGCGTGAATGCCGCTGATACAATTATTAGAAACGGTGTGTGCTCTCACCTCGGCCGGGAGATTGCTTTTAAACACCACCTCTCGGGCCAGGTTGGGAACTTTGGGGTCGCTGATGACGATTCCAAAAACCAATTCCTCCACTACCTCGGGTTTGAGTTCGTGTTGGTAAATCAATCCCTTCACCGCATGCACGGCCAACTCAAGCGACGAAAAATTTTTGAAAACGGTTCCAGCTTTGACAAAGGGCGTGCGCATCCCGGCGACAATCGCGACGCGCTTTTCGGTTCTTGGCATCGTTAGAGTTCTCCTGAGTTCATTAGCATCCTAACAGGCCCCGCGCCGCGAGGTAAGGCAGGATTAGATAGATCAACGAGTCTCTGATCAGATAGAACATGAACACAGCCGCAACTATTTTCCAGCCTTTCTCACGTATGAGACCGCGACAGCCCTTTTCTTTCCAGATGGCAGTCCACTCTTGAATTAAGCGGGGCTTAAACATTCGTGCGATCAGTTTTTTCATTAGCCTATGCGTTCAAATTCTGCGAAGCGCCGACAATATAAAAATTATGCTGGATGAATTCCACAAGAATTTATGGAAATGTCTTGACAAGCGGGATTAAATCATTTATATTTCGCAAACGTTTGTGCAACCATGACCGTCACCAAATCAGGATCACCTCTTATGTCTGCCACCCTAAATGATATCGCTAAGAAGTCCGGAATATCTATTTCAACCATTTCCAGGGTTCTGAATGGCAAAGCCGAAAAATTTCGCATTGCTGAAGAAACCGCGCAACGGGTCTTACGAACGGCAGAAGAGTTGCACTACCGTCCCAATCAACTTGCCCGCGGCCTACGCTTGAAGAAAACCCACACCCTTGGTTTGTTGGTGCCGGACATTTCTAATCCTTTTTTTGCATATATTACGAGAAGCGTTCAGCGAGTTGCGCATAAGCTCGGGTACAGCCTAATCGTTTGTGATACCGACGACAATCTTGAATCCGAAGAAGAACACCTCAGCTTGCTCACCAGCAAAGGCGTCGATGGGTTGATCATCATGCCGATCGGACAAAAGTGTGGCCATATCAAAAGTGCGATCGACAAGGGCCTACCCGTAGTTTTGATGGACCGTAGTTTTGATGACTTGAAGACCAACTGGGTGGTGGTAGATAATTACACGGGGGCCTTCAAGGCCGTTGAGCATCTCATCACCTTCGGGCACACGCGCATTGCGATTATTCAGGGATTACCCGACACCAGCACCAACGACGCACGCGTAAATGGTTACAAGGATGCGTTGGCGAAACACAATATTGCGATTGATGTTAGTTTGATAGTCGGCAACGATTACCGCAAGGAGAATGGTTATATTGAGACCAAGTTTTTGCTGAATCTGTTGAGCCCGCCCACGGCGATTTTCACCACCAGCGATCTAATTACCCTTGGTGCTCTTCAAGCCTTGAGTGAAGAAAAGCATATCATTCCGAAAGACGTTTCGATCGTATCGTTCGATGACATTGATTTTGCCCCCTACCTGCTTGCGCCTTTAACAACAGTGCGTCAGCCCAAAGAAGTCATGGGTGAGATCGCGGTGAAACTGGTGGTTGAAGATATCAAAAGCGGCGGCAAGCGAGAAAAGAGCAAAATTGTGCTTCAGCCG
>DASWHH010000616.1:0-9045 GCA_036398295.1 bacterium | reverse complement strand
TGATTGCAGCGTCGTGGTATCTCAGAATATAAAAAAGTTGACATAGATTTAATTAATCTTTATATTTCATCGAAAAATAGGTTAAACGCTTTTCACATTTTCCTCACTATTAAAGGAATGTACTGTTCAGTTTCTTTTTTTGAGCAAGACTTTCAACTGAGATTTTTATGCCATCAAAAAGGAACGGTTATTCAGAGCAATACTTGGAACGGTATTTAAAAGAAATCAGTGAAGTTCCTCTGTTGACCGCGGATGAGGAAATTGATTTAGCCAAGCGAGTGCAGTCCGGGGATTTCCCCGCACTTGATAAAATCACGAAAGCAAATTTGCGGTTCGTGGTAAGCGTGGCCAAACAGTATCAGAACCAGGGGCTATCGTTAGGGGATTTGATCAATGAAGGAAACCTGGGATTGATCAAAGCCGCCTACCGTTTTGATGTCACCCGTGGATTCAAGTTTATCTCTTATGCGGTTTGGTGGATCCGGCAGTCCATCTTGCAGGCGTTGGCTGAACAGTCGCGGGTAGTGCGATTGCCCCTCAATCGTGTTGGGGCAATCCATAAGATTGGCAAAGCTTTCTGCAATTTGGAGCAAGAGTTTGAGCGGGAACCATCGGAAGGGGAAATTGCCGATGCGTTACAAATGTCGGCCATGGAGGTGGTTAACACTCTCAAAATGTCCGGTAAGCAAATCTCTTTGGACGCGCCATTGAATGAAGACGCCGAAAGTCGTTTGCTGGACGTTTTGGAAAGCGAAGAACTTCCCCCACCAGATCGAATTTTGTTAGAAGAATCTCTGAAAATTGAGATCGAAATGATTTTGAAGGGGCTGACCAATCGCGAAGCTGAGGTGATACGCCTTTATTTTGGCCTTGGACAGGAACATCCCCTAACTCTGGAGGAAATCGGCGAGCGGTTCAACCTGACACGCGAACGTGTTCGTCAAATCAAGGAAAAAGCCATCAAGCGTTTGCGGCATTCTTCACGCAGCAAACCGTTGCGATCTTTTCTTGGATGAGAAATAAGTACGCGATTATAATACATAATATTAAATATTTAAGAGTTAAAGGATTTTTTTCTTGACAAGAATAAAATAATTTATTAAATTCACCGCAGTTTGTTGCTTCTATGCTCCTGCCTATCTTTTGAGGAAACAGGTTAATCAGGTTCATATCTTAACTTAGGTTCTCGTTGTCGGCTGGTTTTGCCCCTCGTAAGCGGTCGTTACTTGAGTCGATGTATCTAATGAGGAAGGATTATGCGCTATGCAATACAAAAAGGTTAAGATAATCTATTTTTCCGCTAGCGATTCTAACGCAAAGCAGCTGGAGTTATCCTCGGGGAAATTTATTTCGTTGTTGTTTACGGCCTTTCTTTTGTTGCTCATCATCGTTTCTGTGACCTTGGCCTTCTTCACCAACTTCTATCAAGAAATTGAACTCGCATCACTGTCCAAACTCAACACGGTACTTAAAGAACAGTTGTTAGATATGAGCGGCAAGGTAAGTCAAATCGAGTCACGAATACATGAGTTAGAAAAGCAAGATGATCAGCTCCGCATCATCGCCGATCTGCCCCGCATTGATTCTGATTACCGCGATGTTGGGGTCGGTGGAATTATGAGTGTCAATTATCCAATGGCGCCCGACGAGCTTTCCGCGGACATCTTCGAGCATCAGCGACTCTTAGATAAGTTAGAACGCCGCATCGAGTTGACACAAACCAGCCGTGACGAAATTAAAGGCAAACTAGACGAAAATCAAAAAATACTTAAACACACACCATCCATTCGTCCACTTATCGACGGTGTTATCAAAGACAAGTTTGGACTTCGTCTGCATCCAATCATCGATAAAATACAAAATCACAAGGGCATTGATATCTCGGCCGAGAGGGGTACGGAGGTCCTGGCCTCGGCGGCCGGAGTTGTCAAAAGGGTGGTCACCGATAATATTCACCGCGGCTACGGCAAACACATAATTGTCGATCATGGTCGTGGCATTCAAACTTTGTATGGACATCTTTCCAAAGTTATGGTAAAAGAAGGCGAAAAAATCGATCGTTGGAAACCTATTGGCTTGGTAGGAGATACGGGCCTGGCAACCGGGCCGCATTTGCACTACGAAGTCATCATCGATGGCGACCAGCAAGACCCGATCAAGTTCATCTTGAACTAAAACTACCTCGGCTTCCGAATTTCTGGCGTCTTGGATTGCAGCTGTCCAAGACGCTTTTTTGTTTGGCATTTGATAGGGAGGGGCGGATGAAACACTTTGGCTGGTTGTTGATCTTGTCCAGCACCTGCTGTGACGAGGTTTTTTCCCAGGTCAAGCTGTCCGAAATCATGTTCGATGCGGCTGGCAGCGAAGCACACGATGAATTTGTCGAGATCTACAATAGCTCCGAAACCGATTCCGTCGACCTCGCCGCCTGGCAGCTAAGCGATGGCCCCGGGTTCGACACCATCGTTGAAAGCAATCAGGGTTTGATCTTAAAACCGCGACAATTCGGCATCATCCTCGACGGCTCCTACCCTGGTAATTCTACCACCTACGACGCTCGCCTTCCCCAAGACTGTTTGATTCTCACGATTGACAACCTTACATTTGGGAACGCCGGTTTCTCCAATTCCACACCCGAAACCATAGCGCTGATCAATTCTGACGGCTTGGTGGTCTCGGAATATACTTACTCGTTAGATAACGAAATGGGTTTTTCCGATGAAAAAATCGACCTCGCCGGCAGCGATTTACCCGAGAACTGGGCGAACAGCCGTCTGCTGCTTGGTACGCCCGGCATGCGTAACAGCGTTTCGCCCTTGAATTATGATCTGGGCATTTTATCAGACGACCTGCTATTCTCCCCTCCAAACCTGCGCGCAGGTGAAACAGCTACCATTGTGGGGCTGATTAACAATTTTGGCCTGTTACCGGCACAGAATTTTTCAGCGATCCTGTTTGAGGACCTAAACGATAATTCTCTCCCGGAAACGCCAGAACAAATTGGCTCATTTGATTTTCCTCATCCACTTGCAAGTCGCGATTCAGCTACCTTTGAATTCCGTTACGAGAACCTCGTTGCCGGTCGCCATTCATTCTTCATTGAAGTCAGATTCAACGAAGACGAAGACACGACCAACAATCTGGCGGAAAAGAAACTATTGGTCGGCTACCCGGAGCGCACGTTAGCAATAAATGAAATCATGTACTCACCGCTATCGAACCGCGCCGAGTGGACGGAGGTGTTTAACCCCGGTTCCGAGGCTGTGGATTTGAATGGTTGGCGAATCAGCGATTCCGATACCGTGGCTGCAAACGTTATTTCAGCAGAGATTCTCGTCCCGCCAGCGGGCTATTTTGTCTTCGCCCAGGATTCATCTTTGCTAAGCATATTCAATCCACCACCCGGATCATTTTTGATTTTGAAACCCTGGCCTTCTCTCAATAACGATTTCGACAGCATCGTACTTTTCGATTTGGTTGGCAGCCAGATTGATCGTGTCGACTACTCGAGCGATTGGGGCGGCGACACGGGCATCTCCCTGGAAAAGGTCAATCCGCAGCTTTCCGCGAACGATAGCTCAAGCTGGAGTTCCTGTGTTGCAGCTCTGGGTGGCACGCCCGGCGGGCAAAATAGCATTTTCTCCGATGTTTTGGTTTCTGAAACCACCATCGCTATCACTCCTAATCCGTTCTCCCCCGACGGCGATGGCCGGGACGATTTTGCAATTATTAGCCTTCAACTGCCACTGACTACTGCCGTGATAAATGTAAAAATCTATGATGTGCGTGGGAGACTCATTCGATTCCTCGCCAACAACGAGTCCTCTGGTTCGCACAAAATTATTGTTTGGGATGGCAAAGATGACAACGGACTGGCGGCACGCCTGGGCATCTATGTGGTTTACTTGCAAGCGCTAAATGCCCAGGCCGGGCAGATCAAATCCGGGAAACAGACGTTGGTATTGGCGAATAAGCTCTAACTCTTCGCCGCGCTATCTTCCTCAAGAAAAGGTAATTTCCTCCCTTCCAAATTTTCTATTGATTTTTATGGGGTAATGGCGTATATTTTCTCCTTCATTTTTGAAAATAGGAGCGAGGACGCGTTTGTTTAAGTCAAAACTTTAGGTTAGGAGGTGGTAGCTTTGAAATTGACTCCTTTAGATATCAAGAAGCAGGAATTCAGAAAATCTCTGCGCGGATATGAAGCTATTGAAGTTGATACTTTTTTGGAGATGGTCGCCGAAGAATTTGAAGCCCTGATTCGTGAAAAAAATGCCCTACACGATGAGGCTTTGAAACTCAGAACGCAATTGCGTGATTATCAGAGCGTTGAGAAAGCCTTGCAGGATACCCTCATGACCGCTCAGCAATCGATCACCGAATCCAGACAGAATTCCGAACGCCAGGCTGATTTGATCGTTCGTGAGGCGGAAATCAAGGCTGAGAAAATCTTGGAGGAGGCCAAATTAAAACTTGCGGAGTTGAAAAACGAACTGGTGCTGATCAAATCGCAGAAAGATTCCTTTGCGCGCCGGCTGCGTTATCTTCTGACATCACAACTGGACTTGATTGAAGTGCTTGAATCCGATGACATGGGTTACGACAAATACGAGAGAAAGAAAGCAGTAACCCCTAACCCAGCCAAGCCCGATCAGGAAAAAATCGAATTCGAGAGCATTGAAGATTTGATGAATAAGGGCGCGAGCAAGCCCGAACCACCACAGAAGGCCGGCTCGTCATCGCGGAATTGGGAACACCCGAATTCGAAAGATAAAGAGGAAGACGAGAGTAAGGACTTACAGGAAAAAAGATCGCGAATTTCCGACCAATTGATTTTTTAACTATTGCTAGCAGCGAGAACTTTTTTGGGAACGGCGGAGGCCGGATGCAGGATTTAAAAGGAAAAATTAAGGATACCAGCGATTTTATAAAGGCCAAGACTAAAATTAGGCCGCAGGTTGGCATCATTTTGGGTACGGGACTGGGGGCACTGGCCGAGGAGATCACCAAAGAGGCGGTGCTCCCCTATGATCAAATTCCGCACTTTCCGGTTTCGACTGTGGAAAGCCACGCCGGCCGGCTGATTTTTGGCAAAATCGCCGACAAGCCCGTGATGGCGATGCAAGGGCGCTTTCATTATTATGAAGGCTATTCGATGCAGCAGATCACGTTTCCGGTGCGCGTGATGAAGAATTTGGGCGCCCACACGTTGTTGGTTTCTAACGCCTGCGGCGGCATGAATCCGCTGTTTGCGCCCGGCGACATCATGGTTATCACCGATCACATCAATCTTTTTGGCGATAATCCACTGATCGGCCTAAATGACGATTCGCTGGGGCCGCGCTTCCCGGATATGTCCGAACCTTATACCCAATCCTTGATCGAGTTAGTGGAACAGATCGGGTTGGAAGAAAAAGTCAAAATTCAAAAGGGCGTCTACGTGGCGCTCAGTGGGCCCTGCCTCGAAACCCGCGCCGAGTACCGTTTTCTGCGTGCCATTGGCGCCGACGTGGTGGGGATGTCAACGATCCCGGAAGTGATTGTGGCGGTGCACAGCTCGATGAAAGTGTTGGGACTGTCGGTTGTCACCGACGCCTGTTTCCCGGACGCATTGCAGCCGGTCAATATTCAAGAAATTTTGCGAGTGGCGGCGGAAGCGGAGCCGAAGCTGACGCTGTTGATGAAGCAGGTGGTGGAGAGGGTTTAGGGTTGATACTTATGGAGGGTTCAAAGTGGCTAACACGATTTTTCTGGCTCTTTTACTTCATCTTGCTTGGTTTTTGTGTTTATGGTATTGTTAACAATGGTGTCGTAAATATTCAGGCCACGTTTTTCTTTTTTGTTTTACTTGGCCTCTTTTGTTTGCCTTTAATAATTAACTTCATTCCTTCACTTGATACACTAAAAATATTTGGGGTCGAGCTTACACTTAAAAAGAGAGTAGAGGAAACTGAAAGGAATTTGAAAGATTTGACGGAAATCTCCGATGAAAAAATAAAAAGCGTGATCTTTAAAGTTATTGATGAGGATTGTTTGACACCTCAGGGCAAAGAACTATTGAATGACTATAAGAAGCAAAAAAATGAGAAATAACAATAATAACATTCAACAAGTGATAGATGCCCTACTTCATCCTAAGTATCGCTGGAGAACTGTATCCGGCATAGTCAAAGAAACAAAAATGAGCGAGAAGGAAGTAAGAGAGTATCTCGAGATTTTGATGAAAAAGAACAAAGCTCGAAAATCATATGTTTCCGATCCAGATGGAAATGATTTGTATGGATTAATACTAAGAGTTGACGGAGTAGAAGTTTAGTTCATGTACAAAGAACTATCGACACAACTCAACTTCCCGGCTATCGAAGAAGAAATTCTCGCCTATTGGGAGAAGAACGAGATCTTCAAAAAGAGCGTCGAGGGCCGGGACGCAAATCAGCCGTTCATTTTCTACGAGGGGCCGCCCACGGCCAACGGTCGCCCTGGAATCCATCATGTGATTTCCCGCACCCTCAAAGACTTTGCGTGCCGCCTAAAAACGATGGAAGGCTATCGTGTAGAGCGCAAAGCGGGTTGGGATACCCATGGCTTGCCGGTGGAAATTGAAGTCGAAAAGCAACTGGGTTTCACCAGCAAAGATGATATCGAAAAATATGGCGTCGCCAAGTTCAATCAGAAATGCCGGGAAAGTGTTTGGAAATACAAAAAGGAGTGGGACGAGTTCACCCGCCGCATTGCGTATTGGCTGGATCTCGAGCATCCGTACATCACTTACGAAAACGACTACATCGAATCGGTGTGGTGGATTCTCAGCGAGTTTTGGAAGAAGGAGCTGGTTTATCGCGGTCACAAGATCGTGCCCTATTGTCCCCGCTGCGAAACCCCGCTTTCCAGCCATGAAGTCTCACTAGGGTACAAAGATGTCGAAGATCCTTCCGTTTATGTTCGGATGGAAATAAGCGGGGAGGAAAACACTGCGTTCTTGGTCTGGACAACCACCCCATGGACCTTGATTTCCAACGTGGCTTTGGCGCTGAATCCGAACATTAAATATGTCAAAGTAAAAACCGGCGAGGAGCTTTTGATTCTCGCCGAAGCGCGGCTTTCGGTTTTGAAGGACGAGTATGAGACCGTCGAGAGTTATGCGGGCAAGGAATTAGCCGGTAAGGAATACCAGCCCCTCTATGCATTTTGCAACGCCGAGCAGAAAATGCACTACACCGTGCTGGGCGATTTTGTTTCCACCGAAGACGGCTCCGGCATCGTGCATATCGCCCCGGCGTTTGGCGAAGACGATTATCAGATGGGTTTGAAATACAACTTGCCGGTTTTGCAACCGGTTGACAAGAGCGGAAAATTCACCAGCGAGGTGACCCTCTTCCAGGAGAAATTTGTAAAAGCCGCGGATCCGGAAATCGTCAAAGACTTGAAGAGTCGCGGTCTTCTTTACAAGTCAGAAAAATATTTGCATAGTTATCCCCACTGTTGGCGTTGCAGCTCGCCGCTGTTGTATTACGCGAAAAAATCGTGGTTTGCGCGCACCACCGCGAAGAAAGATCGGTTGATTCATCATAACCAAACCGTCAAATGGTATCCGCGCGAAGTGGGTGAAGGGCGATTCGGCGAATGGTTGGAAAACAACGTAGATTGGTCGCTTTCCCGTGATCGCTATTGGGGTACCCCACTGCCGTTTTGGGTTTGCAGCGAATGCGAGCATGCTCTGTGTATCGGCAGCGTGGAGGAACTCAAAGGGCTTTCCGGTTTGAAGGAAAACATCGATCTGCATAAACCGCATATCGACGAAGTAGAAATCTCCTGCCCCAAATGCCAAGCCAAAATGGTTCGCACTCCGGAAGTCCTGGATGTCTGGTTCGACTCCGGCAGCATGCCCGTGGCGCAGTGGCACTATCCGTTTGAGAATCAAAAAAAATTTGAGCAAAGCTTCCCGGCGGATTTTATCTCCGAGGCCGTGGATCAAACCCGCGGCTGGTTCTATTCGCTGCTGGCGATTGCGGTGCTGCTATTCGATAAGCCCTGCTATAAGATTTGCCTTTCCAACGACTTGATTCTCGACAAATTCGGACAGAAAATGTCAAAGTCGAAAGGCAACGCGGTTGACCCTTGGGTCATTTTGAATGAACAAGGCGCCGATGCGTTGCGCTGGTATCTGCTGACCGTCAGCCCACCTTGGGTGCCCACCCGCTTCGATATCGATGGGGTAACCGAGGTGGTTCGCAAATTTCTTGGAACGCTGCTGAACGTGTACTCATTTTTCGCCGTGTATGCCAACATTGACAAATTTGTCTATCAAAATTCGACCGTTGCGGCTGAAAAACGCGCGGAGATTGACCGCTGGCTATTGAGTTCACTGAACAATCTGGTTGAGAAAACCGAAAACTATTTGAGCAGATATGACCTCACCAAAGCCGCGCGCGCCATCTCGGACTTTGTGATCGACGATGTTTCGAACTGGTACGTTCGGCGTTGCCGCCGCCGTTTCTGGAAGTCCGAAATGGGCGAAGACAAGCTGGCCGCGTACGAAACGCTGTACGCGGTTCTTTATACCTTATCGAGGCTGATGGCGCCGTTCATCCCGTTCATTGCGGACGAACTGTATCTGAACCTGACGCGTGAAAGGCACGGCGAATACGACAGCGTGCACCTGACGCTGTATCCGAAAAAATCTGCGGCCGAACACGCTTTTCGCGATCAGGCGTTAGAGGAACGCATGGATTTGGTGCGACGGGTGGTTTTTCTGGGACGGGCGCTGCGCAACGAGGCCGCCATCAAAGTGCGACAGCCATTGCCGCGAGTCGTAGTGGTGGCCCGCGATGCCGAATTTCAGAAGAAAATTTCCGGCATGACCAATTTGATCCTCGAAGAATTGAACGTCAAACGCATTGATTTTGTGAGCGATGATCGTCAGCTGGTCTTGAAACGCGCCAATCCGAGATTCAAGCAGCTTGGGCCGAAATTTGGCAAAGAGGTTAATGCTGTCGCCGAACGCATCCGGGCAATGAGCAATGCTGAAATTGAAACTTTACAGGA
>DASWHH010000615.1:0-6271 GCA_036398295.1 bacterium | reverse complement strand
TTGATTTTACAGTATCTTGATCGGCGCTCTTTTGAATGGCGAGATCGCACTCCGGTTGCTCAGGGACCGTCACGATAACTGTGTCGCGGGCCGTATTGTTGCTGGGGTTGGTATCGTTTTTGGCGAAGACGCGGGCGGTATTGATTAGCGTGTCCGGTGAGTTGGGAAGTTGATTATCAACCCTTGCGGTGTATGGGATGAAGAGCGTGTCACCAACAGCGAGTGGATTCAGGTGCGACCAGCACAGCACGTTGCCATCGAATTCACCATCAAAATCCAGCGGGATCAGCAACTCGGGAATGGTATCGCAAACGGATAGACTGTCGGCCGTATTCGGGCCCAGGTTGGTGATGGCGATCGTATAAGTGATTATTTCACCTAACGTTACCGTATCTACGTCACCGCTTTTTGCTATCGAGAGGTCATATTCTTTTGGTTTAACGCAAAGTCGCAAGCTTACGGAATCGCTATCGCAATCGGCTATCACACGGGCAAAGTTTAACAGTTCTTTGGTGGAATCCGGCAGGGCAGCGTCTACGGTGGCCGAAAATGATACTTCAAATGTTTCCATGGCACCGAGAGAAACAAGGTTCCACGAGAGTGCCCGGTCGGGTCTGAGATACTCCGAAAGCGAGTCCTTCAGGCAAATATTGAAGGCCGGATCAGGCCCCTGATTCTTGATGGTGAGGAAAAAATTGATGACATCCCCCTCGAAAACACATTCTTTGTCTGCGCTCATTGTGAGTTCGAGATCGTATAGCGGCGGCGGGCCGGTTGCCTCATATTCCGCGCGCTCACTGCCAGCTCGAATGCCCGCGGCCGTTGAGTCGTTAACTGTAATATCCACGGTACGTAAGAATCCGCTCTCGCATGGCTGGGGCGATTGGTGGGCCATTACATAGTAATTCTGGATGATGTCTGAGATTTGACGATACTTGTCTGTGAAGTCACTCCCATTGTCGCTTTTGTAGAATTGCCCTCCTGTCGCATCGGCTATTTTTTTGAGAATCGGGTCACTCGTCCCGTTACCAAGCGCGATCACATAAACCGGGATCCGAAATTTGTTCGCTTCAACGATTACCGAGTCTTCGGTGAGCTGCTCCCGAAGAATCTGCGGGCATTTTGTGGTATCGTTGGGCAGATTATTTTTGCCATCGGTGTACACCACGATGCTCCGCAGCAGCGAGCTTTCATCCTTGATGCTGTCGATGGCGTTGATGATAGCTTCGTAAAGTGGCGTCCAGTCCCCACGGCGAGCCGAGTCTACAAATGCGTTTAGCGAATCCCTGTCATTGGTGGGCGCCAGGTGCTTGAATTCGCAGTTAAATTGAATGACGCCGGCGCGGTCTTCGGGACGCATGTCGGCAATGAAGCTTTTGATTCCCTCTCTCACGTTAACGAGGTCGCTGTCAATATCGTAGACGCTGCCGCTGACATCCATCAATAGCATGGTGGTTGCTGGCACGCCCGCTATGAAATGAGGTTGCAGAGAGTCGCTGCAACTCCGTAGATTATAAAGGTTGGACGCCTCAATCGCACTCGCCTCATCGCTTTTATAATCGAAAAGCGGCTGCCAGATCTTTGAAATCGGGCGTCCGTTATTGGCGATGTCATTTGGACCAAGCCATTTCAAAGTATCGGCCAGCCCACGAACCGGATGGTCACTCGTATCCAGGACTGATATGATGCTCAGAATGGGGTAGGGGTAATTGGCCGTGTATCCTCGTAAAGAGACGCCGTCGGTAAAGATGTTCTGAATGCTGACGGCTAACGAGTCCTGCGGTTGGGCCTGCAGGTTACAAAAGGAGGAAATTGCTAAGAGACAAACGAAGGCCGAGACGCAAAACTTAGTCAGGTTGGTTTGTGTGTTTGCTACATACGACATTTATGTTCGACACCTTTTTGGGAGAATTTTAATGGTATCTATACCGACAACGCGCTTAATATGAGAAATATTATTGACATAGTAAAGAAAAAAAATCTTGTAATCATTGGTTTATCTTTTTTATATTAACTACAATTTGAAGAATGTGAAGTTGAACTATGAAAACAAGAAATTTCTTGAACGAACTCGAGAAGCGGGTCATACTGTTCGATGGCGCCATGGGCACAATGCTGTACGACCGTGGGGTTTTCATCAACCAGTGTTTTGACAACGTAAACCTAACCAATCCCAAGCTCGTTAAAGAGATTCACACGGCCTATGCCAACGCTGGCGCTGATGTGCTGCAGACCAATACCTTTGGCGCCAACCGTTTCAAACTCATGAAACACGGATTGAACGACTCTCTCGAAGCCATCAATTACCAGGGTGCGAAATTGGCGCGAGATATCGCCGGGGAGCAGCTGTTCGTAGCCGGATCGATCGGGCCGCTCGGCGTGAAGATCGAGCCCTGGGGAAAACTCAGTCGCGCCGAGGCGCGCGCCGCATTCAGAGAGCAAGCGCAGGCGTTGTTCAACGGCGGGGTAGACGTTTTTATTCTCGAAACTTTTTCCGACCTCGGTGAAATCGAACAGGCAATTCTGGCGGTGCGCGAAGTGTCAACCGAATTGCCCGTCATCGCGGAGATGACGATCAACGAAGAAGGGCAATCGCTCTACGGCACAGCGGCTGAAACCTTCACCTTTCAGCTGGACAAATGGGCCGCTGACGTGGTGGGCGTCAATTGTTCCGTTGGCCCGCCGCCGATGATGGAGGCGCTTGAAAAAATGGTGCACGTCACCCGTAAGCCGCTCATCATTCAGCCCAATGCCGGTAATCCGCGCGAGGTCGAGGGCCGTAACATCTATCTCGCCAGTCCGGAATTTTTCGGCGAATACGCCATGCGCTTCATCAAAGGCGGTGCGCGACTGGTGGGCGGCTGTTGCGGCACCACGCCGGATCATATTAAGATGATAGAAAAATCGGTGCGGATGTTGAGCCCGCGGCAGCATAATTTCAAAATCGAGATCCCAGAAGAAATCGTCGCTGAAGCGAAGCCCATCCCGACGGCGCAGAAAAGTAAGTTCGCCGCCAAAATTGCTCGTGGTGAACTGGTGACGAGCGTGGAAATCGTGCCGCCGCGCGGCAGCGATCCCGCCGGCGTGTTGGCCTCGGTGCAAAAGTTGAAAGATTTCGGCCTGGATGCCATCAATGTGCCGGACGGGCCGCGCGCGATGTGCCGCATGGGCGCGCAACAGCTCAGCATTATCATCGAGCAGCGAGTCGGCATCGAGACGATTCTGCATTACTGTTGCCGCGATCGCAATCTGCTGGGTATGCAGTCAGACATTATGGGACTGTACGCCGTCGGTCTGCGCAACATTTTGATCATCACCGGCGATCCGCCGAAAATGGGCGACTACCCGGATGCCACGGCGGTGTTCGACGTCGACTCCATCGGTCTCACCAACATGGTGAACCGTACCAATCATGGCATTGATTTGGGCGGCACCAAGCTGGACGCGCCCACCGGCTTTCACATCGGCGTCGGCGTCAATCCCGGCGCCATTGACCTCGATCACGAAGTCCGCCGTTTCGAGTGGAAAGTAGATGCCGGCGCCGAATTCGCCATCACCCAACCGGTTTTTGACCCACAGATCTTGCTGGATTTTTTGCCCAGGATTAAACACGTGCGCATTCCCATCATGGCCGGCGTGTGGCCGCTGGTGAGTTTGCGTAACGCTGAGTTTATGAACAACGAGGTGCCCGGCGCGTCGGTGCCGGAGGAGTATATGGATCGTATGCGCCGCGCCCAGGAAATTTCCAAAGAGGAAGCCCGCGCGGAGGGCATTCGCATTGCCCAGGAAGCCGTGCAGAAACTGCGGATGCACGTGCAGGGGTTTCAGGTGAGCGCGCCGTTCGGAAGGGTTGAGTATGCCATACAGGTGCTGGCGGCGTTAAAGGAGTTTGGGGGCGAGGTTTGATTTTGTCAACCCCCGGAGGCTCAAAGCCTCCGGGGGTTAGGGTAGTTTCGAGCCACCGGGGGTTGGGGTGAAGCTAGTTTTAACCTCCGGGGGCTTCAAGCCCCCGGAGGTTGAGTCCGTCCTCAATCCAACGTATATTTGTCCAAATCTTTCGGCGGCGGAATTCTATAGCCAGCCACAAATTCTCGATAGTCATCTGGATTAGCAAAATAGGCCGAAAAAAAATCGTACTCGAAAAGCTTGCCTTCTCTCAATCCAACAAATTCCAGGTAATTTGAAAAAGACCAATCTTTCAAGTCTTTCACTAAGTTCGCTTTCAACGGATTCAAATGAATGTAGCGGCACAAATGAATCAAATAATTGTCTTTGTCAACGTGAATTGACTTGAATCTCTCGATAAACAACGGCCCAGAACGATGATAGCGTTTGTTCAAAGCTTGCACGTAGGTGTTCAGAATCGTTGAAACGAATTTCGACAAATCCTTCTCGCCATCCACCCGCACAAGTAAGTGAAAATGATTTGGCATCAGGCAATACGCGATGACGGCGATTTCAAATTCGCCGGAGTACTTTTTGAGCAGGCGGAGGAAGTAAAGGTAGTTTTCGGATTCGTAAAAGATTTTCTGTTTGTCGGCGCCCCGGTGGTAAACGTGGTAGTAGTTGCCTTTGACGAATTGAGTGAATCGTCGAGGCAAGGTATCCTCCTTTCTGTTATGCTTCTAACCCCCGGAGGCTTTGAGCCACCGGAGGGTTGGCCCTGGTTTTAACCTCCGGGGGCTTCAAGCCCCCGGAGGTTTTTATCAAACCGAATACACTTTCATCACTTCATCGCCGTAGTGGTTGATCACCTTCACCGCGATTTTGCCGGTTTGAGGCGGATCAAAAGGAAGGCTGTGCGTGGAGTAAAGCGCCGACCACGCCGCTTCATCGATTTCCGCGCGTAGCGCTCGTTTAAGTTTTTCGTACGGGTCATTGGCGCCGCTGAAATGCGCGTGGCGCACGAAGAAGCTTTCGCCGTTGTAGTTGGTGTCGATGAACCAACAGGCGATGTCGTCCGTGGAGTTGGAGCGGATTTGGCCGGTGGTGGGATCGTACACATCCACGCCTTTGATGGTGACCACCAGCTTGCCGTCTTTCTGTTTCTGCACATCGAGGTCAGGCTCGCCAAATACCATGAACAGATTGCCGGCGCCGGTCTTCTTCAACAATTCATCGCCCATCGCTAAATCAGGATTCATCCGCGCGATAAGCACCGGCAGTTTGCCGTAACGCTTTGCTTCTTCGGTCACGTGCGGGTCGAAGGCAAATCCGCATACGATGAGCAGGTCGAACCCGATGCCCTGCACCGCTTCCTTCGCCGCTTCTTTCACCTGTTCAGGGCCGACGGTCCCGTGCTCGGGGCCGATGGAAACGGCGACGCGACGCGCTTTGCCATTCTCAGCATATTCGCCGGTCGCGTGCAGCCACGTCCCCGCAAATGATTCGAGGCGGTCAAACTTCAGCCGCTCATTTTTCACGGTGTTCTGCACACCCGCCTTTTTGAGGTTTTCGATAATCAGGATCTCGAACTGGCCGATGGCGGATTGCTTCTGGCCCTCGGTCTCGGCAGCGGGACGCTCAACGTCGGCGGCGAGGACGCGATGCGGCGAGAGACTTTCCACCGTGAATGGGCCGCTGACGCGGATGCGCTTGTTGTCCTCGTAAGGCTGGTCGTAGAGCAGCTCGGTGTCCGCGTGGCGGGCGATGGCTTTGTCGATTTCCGCGCGGTTCATGCCTTCCTTGATGTCGGGATTGTTGGCGATGGATTTGAGGGTGACGTGCGGCACGCGCTTATACACGAACCCCTTTTTGATGTCCAGGTCAGTCAACCTCCGGGGGCTTTGAGCCCCCGGAGGGTTATCGGGTTCGTCTAACCCCCGGAGGCTTTGAGCCTCCGGGGGATAAAAGCGTCGGTTTGAAGCCCCCGGAGGGTCACCCGATGCCTCCATTTCTTTCTTCACGCCCTCTGGAGAATCGGCGAGCAGGTAATATGGATATTTCGCCGCCATCAACCGGGTGCGCGCCAGCGCAATGGCAACGCGGCTGGTGTCAACCGTGATCCAGCGGCGGCCCCACTGTTCCGCCACAAATGCCGTGGTGCCGCTGCCGCACGTTGGGTCGAGCACCAAGTCACCGGGGTCGGTCGTCATGACCAGGCAACGTTCGATTGTTTTTACCGTGGTCTGCACAACGTAAAGACGTTCGCCAAAACTGCTGCTAGTGTCAGTCCAAATATTTGTGAGTGGAAAGACAGGGAAATCGTTAAGGAATCGTTTGTAGAAAAGTGTGTTTCCAGAAATGACAAAGCGGTTCGCCCACTTAATGC
>DASWHH010000614.1:0-7771 GCA_036398295.1 bacterium | reverse complement strand
CTCCCTGTCCCCAATTCCGCCCCTCGCTCAATTCTTTCGAAAGATTATCTTACGCTGCTTTGACCGTAAAAGAAGATTGACAATATTGGTGTGGTTGATTAAATTATCGCAAAATTAAGTGTTTGAATTTACGAGGAGAGGACTTGCTAACCGAGAGAAATTCGACGTCCCCATTTAACCCGGTAAACTTACGATCATTTTACCGGGCGGCGATAGCCTGTCGCCTGTCGGTCGCCGTTTGGCGGTTGCCCCACGATCCCCAAAGCCAGGCCATCATCGACTTCAGCGGCCGCTGCGAGCCCCAACCCGTAGGCTTACTTGCGGGTGGCCGCGGCGGATTCATGGTGGCGCCGTTCATGAACCGCGGGGGCAACATAAGCTATTTTCTCCCGGCACACGGGTGGCTGCGGGGTGATCAGCTTAACTACACCAGCGACTTATTTTCCGAATCGGCTGTGGTCGAAAACAAGAGCGGTTTCGAGGCCACCCTGCGTGGCCTCCTGTCATCAGGTAATGGTCACGACGAGCCAGCCAGGTGGCATGTTTGTACCCTTCCTGCAACCGGCTTGGCTGTCGGCAAAGACAATTTCATCCGCATGGTCGACGACGCCGTCAGCCATATCGAGCGGCATGATTTCAGAAAGGTGGTGTTGTCTCGCATCATCGAGCGCGACTTGCCACCCGATTTTGACCCAATCGGACTGTTTCATCGGCTTTGCGACGCCTTCCCTGGCGCTTTCGTCTCTCTGGTGGCCATGCCCGGCATCGGAACCTGGATAGGTGCAACGCCGGAGCTGCATATGACTATCAAGGACAATCAGTTGCGAACGGTGGCCCTGGCCGGAACCATGACGGCCGCCGATCTCGATGCGAAGTGGGGAACCAAGGAGTTGGAAGAGCAAGCAATCGTCAGCGAATACATTCGAGGATGTTTTCAACGCCACGACATAACCAACGTCGCGGAACACGGACCGGAGACCGTACGCGTCGGCGATCTGCTGCACCTGCAAACCACCTTCACTGCTGACTTCAAGAAACGACAGAATCTCGAGGCGGTGAACCGGCTTTTGCTCGAGCTGCATCCGACGCCGGCCGTCTGCGGCCTGCCAAAGGAAGTGGCGATGCAATACATCTTGCGGACGGAATCCCATGACCGCCAATTTTATAGCGGTTTTTTGGGGCCGGTTAACTACAGTGGCCAGTCCAATCTGTTTGTAAATCTGCGCTGCCTGCAGTTGCTCCCCACCTCTGCGATTTTGTACGCAGGAGTCGGCATCACCAAAGATTCCGTGCCGGAGAACGAATGGCGCGAAACGCAACTGAAGTTCAATGCCTTGCTCAAATTTCTTGATTCTGCGGATGACCGGAAGCCGCTCCGTTTTTCGCCCACACGGGAATTGATGGAAGATCTATAAAAGGCGATGAGTGCATTTAAGGAAAGCGTCGTCCAAATTGCGGAGTTATGCGTCCGGCAGAACGTGCTGAATTTTATCATCTCTCCCGGATCGCGCTCAGCGCCGCTCACCCTGGCTTTGGTTCGCCATCCGAATTTAAGCTGTCGTGCCATTGTGGACGAGCGCTGCGCAGGATTCGTCGCCCTCGGCATGGCGCAGCAATTGGAGCGCCCGGTTGGGCTGGTGTGCACCTCGGGTACGGCGGTGCTCAACTATGGACCGTCCATCGCTGAAGCCTTTTATCAACGCATTCCGCTTTTGATTTTTACTGCTGATCGCCCGCCGGAATGGCTCGACCAGAACGACGGCCAGACCATCCCGCAACGCGAAATATTCGGTAAGCTCTGTCGCGCCAGTTTTGAACTGCCGCTGGACGACCCGCACCCCGACGTGCGCTGGCACGCCGGGCGTATCATCTCGGAGGCTATTCTCGCCTCCCTCTCGCCGGCGGCGGGACCGGTTCATATCAATGTGCCGCTGCGCGAGCCGCTTTATCCAAACTCTGAGCTTAAGTACAACTCCCCTGCCAGAATCATAGCCAGCGTTCCCCAGCGCCAGATTTTGGAGGATCACGATTGGGATAGTCTACTGATCGACTGGCGCGCTGCGCAGCGTCGACTGATAGTGGCGGGGATGCGCGCACCGAATGCAAAACTGGCGGAGTTCCTGCGGGTTTTGCAGTCGGAACGCAACACCGCCGTGCTGTTTGACGCCACCGCCAATTTGCACGACGCCCTGCCCCTGCATCACTCTGACATGATCCTGGGGACCGAAAATGAAAGCATTCGCGGCGAGCTTTGGCCTGATTTACTCATTTCTTTTGGCGGCCCGGTGGTGTCAAAGAATCTGAAATTATTCTTGAGAAAACACAAACCGAAGATCCACTGGCATCTCGATCCAGCGGGCCAGTGCATCGATACTTTTCAATCGCTGACGCATATTCTGCCGGTATCCGCAGATTATTTTTTTGAGCGGCTGGTGAATTCCCCCGCCTTTCAAAGGAGGGGGGCAGGGGGAGGTTCAACCGACGCCACGTCGGGCTATGGCGAAGCCTGGATCCGCCAGGAATACCGCGTTCGCAAAGATCTCGAACATTTTCTCAAAAGTCTGCCGTACTGCGAATTTTCCGCCATTCACGCCATTCTCACGCGCTTGCCTAAATATTGCCATGTGCAGTTGGGCAACAGCGGCATCATTCGTTTTGTGAACTACTTGGGTTTGTCGGAAACGAACGGAATAAGAGTTAATTCCAATCGTGGCACCAGCGGCATCGATGGCACGCTGAGCACGGCGGTGGGAGCGTCCCTGGCGACTTCCAAATTAACCACCGCCATCATCGGCGACCTGGCGTTCTTTTACGATCGCAACGCCCTGTGGAATTCACAGGTGCCAGCCAATTTGCGGGTTATCGTCATCAATAATTATGGCGGCGGCATCTTCCGCCTTCTCGATGGCGCCGGTACTTTGCCGGAACTTGGGCAATATTTCGAGGTTGAGCATCAATTAACAGCTGAACGAACAGCGGCCGATCATGGCTTGAATTATTCTCGTTGTGCGTCTCTCGCCGACCTGGAAAAACAGTTGCCGAAATTTTTTGCGCCGCAGGATCGCGCCGCCATCCTCGAAGTTCATACCGACAAACAAGTGAACACCGAGACCTTTCTGCAATTCAAATCTATCATGAGGTAGGGATGATGAAAACCACGTTTCCTTGGCAGACCCTCAAAGAGTTCGAGGATATCCTGTTTCAATACCATAAGGGCATCGCCAAAATCAGCATCAATCGGACCGAGGTGCACAACGCTTTTCGTCCGAAAACAGTGTTCGAACTGGGTGAGGCCCTTGAGCTGGCGCGACAGAACACCGACGTCGGCGTCGTGATTCTCAGCGGCGAAGGCGGCGAGGCATTTTGCAGTGGCGGCGACCAACGGGTACGCAACATCGGTGGTTACGTGGGGGCGGATGGCGTGCCGCGTCTCAATATCCTCGATGTGCAGAAACAGATTCGTTCCATTCCTAAACCGGTGATCGCGATGGTCGCGGGTTGGGCCATCGGTGGCGGCCATGTGCTTCATGTTGTGTGCGACCTGACCATCGCCGCTGAGAACGCGCGCTTCGGGCAAACTGGTCCCAAAGTCGGTAGCTTTGACGGAGGATTTGGCGCGTCGTATCTCGCCCGCATCGTCGGGCAGAAGAAGGCCCGGGAAATCTGGTACCTCTGCGACCAGTATGATGCCCGCGAGGCGCTGCAGATGGGATTGGTGAATAAAGTGGTGCCTCTAGAAGAGCTGGAGAGGACCACCGTTGAATGGTGCTTCAAAATTCTCGAAAAGAGCCCGATGGCCATACGGCTCTTGAAATCCGCGTTCAACGCAGAATTAGACGGTCAGGCCGGCATTCAGGAGCTGGCGGGCAACGCCACGCTGTTGTACTATCACACCGAGGAGGCTAACGAGGGACGTCAGGCCTATGTCGAAAAACGCCAGCCGGATTACTCGAAGTTTCGGAGATACCCGTAGAAAAAAATAAACCACGAATTTCACGAATTTACACTAAGTTTTAAGATTACTGTTTGTGTGCGAACTGCAGAGAATGGAAGGATATATCACTTTTTTTCTTGGTCTTTTGGCTGGTGTGGTTGGGTTTTTCATGTCCAACTTTATGATTGATCCAATTTTGTGAGGTATCGCGATATCAAACATGCTGTCACTTCTGATTTAGTTTTTTTTGCTAATGTTTTTATTTGGGAAGGGGATAGCTTAAACGATGAGATGCAGACTCGATTCAATGAATAGGGAGAATTCTATTCGAAGGCACGCGGCTGAATTAAAGGCTTGTTATATTCGGCTGCCCTGAAATATCTGAACTTGCCGCCACTATTAGATGAGTGAGACTAATAGCCAATTGAGTTTTTATAATTCGTGTAATTCGTGAAATTCGTGGTTAGCTTCTGGGTGAAATTCGTGGTTAGCAAAATCCAAATTTGGCTACACGCCTTTCGACTGCGCACGCTGCCGCTGGCGACCGCCAGTATCGCGCTGGGGAGTTTTTTGGCCGCTGCCGAAGGCCGGTTTAATTTGCGCGTGGCTCTGCTCTGTTTCATCACCGCGGTGCTCCTGCAAATTCTCTCCAACCTCGCTAACGATTATGGCGACAGTCAGCACGGCGCGGACAGCGCTCATCGCAGAGGCCCGGAGCGGGCGGTGCAATCCGGCAAAATCTCGAAGCCGGCGATGCGTAACGCCTTGATGGCATTCACTGGCCTGTGTTTGTTCGTAGGCTACGTCCTGATCAAAGACGAAGGCTTTTATTTTCACGCGGCCGGTATCGCGGCCATTATTGCAGCGGTGACCTACACTGTCGGGCCCAAACCCTTTGGTTACGCCGGATTCGGGGACATTTTCGTCCTGCTGTTTTTCGGCATCATCGGCGTATTCGGATCGTACTACTTGCAAACCCATCATTTGAACTGGTTGATTCTGCTGCCCGCGTTTTCTTGCGGATTGTTTTGTGTCGCGGTGCTCAACATTAACAACATTCGCGATTTTCAATCCGATAAATTAGCTGGCAAACGAACGATCCCCGTGCGCGTGGGCGAGGAAAAAGCGCGTCTTTATCACTGGGCGCTGTTGATCGGAGGATTCGCCTGCGGCCTGATTTTCACGATATTGAATTTCAAAAGCGCTTATCAACTTTTATTCTTTGTCACCATCCCATTGATATTAAAAAACGGCTTCGGCATGGCGCTGAAATTTGAAGCCCACGAAATCGATCCCTATTTGAAACAGATGGCGATCATCACCCTGCTATTTAGCTTCAGTTTTGGAATTGGTATCCTGTTGTGAATCCCTTTCGTGCCGAATTCAAAGAATTTAGCCTGCAATTTATTCGCCCCATGGGCACTTCCCGCGGCGTGATGCACGATCATCAAATCCATATTTTAGGGCTGATTGGCAAACGTAATCCACAGCGCATCGGACTGGGAGAATGCTCGCCGCTGCCCGGTCTGAGCATGGACGCGCGCCCGGAATTTGTAGAGAAGCTCCGGGATGTTTGCGATCTGTTGAACGCGTCAACCGCGCCACAGGAGATCGATCTGCGCGACTGGCCGGCGATACGCTGCGGGCTGGAAACGGCGCTCATCGATTTCAACAGCGGCGGCCACCGGCTGTTATTTTTGACGGATTTCACCCGTGGTTTTCAAATCATCCCCATCAATGGGCTCGTGGTGATGGCGGATTTTGAGACCATGCGGCAACAAGTCTTCGCGAAAATCGCTGCCGGCTTCACCTGCATCAAAATCAAAGTGGGTACGCTGGATTTTGAAGCCGAGTGTGCATTACTGCGGGAAATTCGAGCGCATCATCCCCCGGAAAACATCACACTGCGGCTGGATGCCAACGGCGCATTCAGTCCCGGCGAAGCGATCAAGAAGCTGCAGGTCTTGCATCATTTTGGAGTCCATTCTCTGGAACAGCCGATCCAAGCCGGACAATGGGAGGAAATGGCGAGGGTATGCGCCGCTTCCCCTATTCCAATCGCCCTCGACGAGGAGTTGATCGATTGCCACACCTCGGCAGAGAAAGCCAAGCTGCTGCGAACCATTCATCCCCACTACCTGATTCTGAAGCCAACGCTGCTCGGTGGATTTGCAGCCTGCCAGGAGTGGATTGCACTGGCGGAAGAATCCGGCATTGGTTACTGGGTGACGTCGGCGTTAGAGTCCGGCATTGGCTTGAATGCCATCAGCCAGTGGGCGGCGACTTTGGGCATCGCGGTGCCGCAAGGGTTGGGAACCGGACAGCTTTATCGCGCCAACTTTCCCGCCCCCTTGCACGTAAGCAATGGTCAACTCGCGTATTCGGATCGTGGTGCAGAACGTATCACCCAGCTCGCTGATTTGCGGCTCCGGGAGCCGTCATGACTGATTTGATACTATGTGGTAGAAAGTTTTCGCGGAACTGGATTGTCCGCCATTTCCGCAATTGCGATGGGGAGCAGTTCTCCGAAAACGGCAAAAGGACGCTTGCCTTTTGCGGTGAGTGGCTTTCCGGGGCGGAGCGATTTATCGTTTCGACCTCGGGCTCCACGGGCGAACCGAAACCAATCTCGATCACTCGTGAACAGATGACCCTGAGCGCCCGCATGACCGCTGCAGCGCTGGGTCTAAAATCCGGCGACCGCGCCCTGGTTTGCCTGTCACCGCAATACATCGCCGGACTGATGATGTTGGTGCGCGGCCTCGAGCTCGATTTGGAGTTAACCGTCATTGAACCCGGTAGCAACCCCTTTGACGTTCTCGACTTGAACAGGCTGCCGCCGTTCGATTTCACGGCGCTCGTGCCGCTGCAGCTGCAGGCCATTCTAGCCAATTCAAATCACACCGCGTTTTTGAACAAAATCAAAGCGGTGTTGGTGGGCGGCGCTCCCATCGCCATTTCATTGCAGCAGCAGATTCGAAAGTTACCGGCAGCAATTTACCAGACCTTCGGCATGACGGAAACCGTCAGCCACATTGCGCTGCGGCGACTGAATGGATCGCAGGTTTCCGAAAGTTACCATGTGCTGCCGGGCGTGGGAATCGGCCAGGATGCGCGCGGGTGTTTGACCATCCGATCGGCGCTTACCAACTACCAAACCATCGTCACCAACGACCTGGTAGAGTTAACTTCGGAAAACAGGTTTCGGTGGTTGGGTCGGTTCGATAACGTTATAAATACCGGCGGGGTAAAGGTACCGGCAGAAAAAGTTGAAACGGCGATAGAGCAAGCGTTGTATGAAATGGGTAGCGAACCCACTGAGTTTTTTGTGACGGGGCTGCCGGACGAACGCTATCATGAGGTAGTGGTGGCGGTGCTCACTGGAAAGCGGCTGTCGGATGAGGTCGAGCAAACCCTGAGAGCCAGGTTGACGGCCGGGCTGGAAAAATACGAGGTTCCGAAAAAGATTCTCTACACGGATTCGGTGGTACGCACCCCAAGCGGCAAGATTGATCGCGGCGCAACTTTGACTGAAATTCAACGGGTATCTGGTGAGCAGTGTCAGCTACAGAGTGAATCGACGCTGTCGAGATAAATTGATAAAAGTCAGTTGAGACAAACTTGGACAGGGAAAGCAGTGATGTCACATATTCAAAAACAGCCGGTGGACTGGAAGTATAAGCTCTTATTGTTGGGGCTTTTCTTCGCGTTTTATTATTTCTTTTATATATATCCAAACCTGCATCCCCTGACGCAACCTCGGCAATTACGGCTTTTTCTCGTCGACAGGACCGTTCCTTTTCTTACCTGGACGTTTCTGGTCTATCTCTCAGAATA
>DASWHH010000613.1:0-1661 GCA_036398295.1 bacterium | reverse complement strand
TGTGTTGCACGATGCAAGCATAGCCGATCCCAACACGGACCTGCTGACGACACATCATTATGAAAAAAATCCGGCTGATATGGTGGCGCACATTAAGGAAAGCGCGGCAAAAGCGCGCGGCAAAAAGCCCTATCACCTCGGCGAATTTGGCTTCATCAGTACTGAGGGCATCCGCGCTGTGCTGACCACCATTTTTGAAGAAGACATTGTCGGTGGCTTTACCTGGAGCCTGCGTTTTCACAACCGCGATGGCGGTTATTACTGGCACCACGAGCCCTCCGGCGGCGATCTTTTCAAAGCCTATCATTGGCCCGGTTTCGCCTCCGGCAGCGCCTATGACGAGCTGGATTTCATGGCTTTGATGCGCAAAAATGCCTTCGCGATTCGCGGCCTCGCGCCGCCGCCCTTATCGATTCCAGCGCCGCCGGAACTGCTCGAAATCGGGAATCCGGGCAAAATCACCTGGCGCGGTTCGGTCGGCGCCTCCGGCTACGATATCGAACGCAGCGAGTCTGCAAATGGCCCCTGGCATATCGTTGGCCGCGATGTCTCCGATGCCCGGTTTCAATACCGGCCCCTTTTCAGCGACAGAGGTGTTGAGCGTGGCAAAAGTTATTATTACCGGGTGCGAGCCAGAAATGCGGCAGGCGTTTCCAGCCCGTCGAATACCGTTGGCCCTGTACAGGTAGAGCATTTGACGCTGGTCGATGAATTGTCCAACAATTCCAGGGTGTTTTATCTCGAAGGCAAAACCGCGTTTGTTGTGAATCAGGCCCGGAAGTTTAAAGAAGACAGCCACCGGCTGCAAGGCGAGAGTGCCAGCACAGCGACCTATTATGTGCCGGAGAATATCAGGGGTTGGCGTGTTTACACTTTTGCGCCAAAGGATTCGGCGAACTTCCAGTTTTATCTCTCCACAGACTGCAAGAAATTTGTTGAAGTCGAGCCGGAGAAAATCAGCTATTCCAGTGGCGCCGGCGATTACGGCTACTGGATGCCGATTTTATACAAGCGAGGAGCGAGCGGTGAGCCGGCTACCTACTTGCGCATTATGTTTTTGTCCGATGCCCAGATTACCCGTGTGGAGATTGATTATTAGCTAAAATGAAACCAATTCGAATTGCTTTAGTCGACTTATTGACAGATTCTCAGAGAAAGTCTCTGAAATTTGCGCACATCCACTGTCATGTTGGAAACATCTATTTAGCCAAGCACAAAGGAAGTTGCGGCTGTACTCATTCTCGAAATAGATGCCTCCTGCATGACAAACCAGGGATATTTTTGAAGCATGGTATTTCATTCGTGTTTATTCGTGAATATTCGTGGCTGGCTCAAATGCACCCTTCCTCGCGTTGTATTACCATTGCGTACTTCGCGATTAAAATTTCAAATATTTTTGGTTAGTTTTTTGAAGAGGTTTCAAATGTCTGCACACAGAAATATCTCAACGAAGGCGCGCTCAAGGGGCGCAAGCCGCATGATGAAACGGAGTGGCAAGCGTCCTGGCATGGCAAACAATTTCTTTACGGATATATGTCTCATCATTCAAAACAGAACGGAGGAAGATATGCAGAAGTCATATGCACACTTTATTGCCGCAGCACTCCTGGTCATGAGTGCTTGCGCTCCGCAAGTCGACCCCGAAGCGGAAAAAGTGGAGG
>DASWHH010000612.1:0-3833 GCA_036398295.1 bacterium | reverse complement strand
TCCCCAATTTCACCGAATGGGGAAAACACCGCACCACCGCCGATCCCGTCATCGTGCTCTTCAAAGACAACTACTTTCTTTTTTCCACCAATCAATATGGCTACTGGTGGAGCTCGGATTTGTCCGATTGGAAATTCATCCCGCGCAAATTCCTGAAGCCCTATCACAAAGTCTATGACGAGCTGTGTGCCCCGGCGGCCGTGGCCGTCGGCGATACGCTGCTGCTCATTGGCTCGACCCACACCAAGACCTTTCCGCTGTGGATGAGCACCAATCCCACCATCGACTCGTGGACTGAGGCGGTGGATTCGTTTCAAGTCGGCGCGTGGGACCCCGCGTTCTTTTTGGATGACGATGGCCGTCTGTACCTCTACTGGGGCTCGAGCAACACCTATCCCATTTACGGGCAGGAGGTCGACCGCCGGACCTTTCAGCCCATCGGTGAACGCACGGAGCTGATTCGTCTGCACGACGACCTCCACGGCTGGGAACGTTTCGGTGAGCACGCGGATAACACCTTTCTGCGCCCGTTCATCGAAGGCGCATGGATGAACAAGCACAACGGCAAATATTATTTGCAGTACGCCGCGCCGGGCACCGAGTTCAGCGGCTACGGCGATGGCGTGTATGTCGGCGAGCAGCCGCTGGGGCCGTTCGCGTATCAACCGCACAATCCGTTTTCATACAAGCCCGGCGGATACGCGCGCGGGGCGGGACACGGTGCCACCTTTCAGGATAAGTTTGGCAACTGGTGGCACGTTTCGACCATCGCCATTTCCGTGAAAAACAACTTCGAGCGCCGCATCGGACTGTGGCCCGCCGGCTTCGATGGCGACGGCGTGCTCTATTGCAACACGGCATACGGCGATTACCCGCACTACCTGCCCGCCGATTGGCAGGCGGGCCTGCCCGACGGCCCGGCCGATCATTTGGGGAGCCGCTTCACCGGTTGGATGCTGCTAAATTGCAGCAAGCCGGTGACGGTCTCGTCCACGCTGGGTGGCTACGCCGCGAATTTTGCCGTCGATGAAAAGATCAAGACTTATTGGAGCGCCGCGACCGGCGACAGGGGCGAATGGCTGCAAAGCGATCTCGGCTCGGTGTGCAGGGTCAATGCTGTCCAAATCAATTACGCCGATCAGGATGCCGAGCTGATGGGCAAGCCCGCCGCGGCGGGCAAGCAGCTCGACAATTTTCATCAATACATTATTTACAGTTCGCGCGATGGCAAAAAGTGGACGCCGCTGGTTGACAAGCGCAACAACCGAACCGACGTGCCGCACGATTACATCGAGCTGCCACAACCCGCGCAAGCCCGTTATTTGAAAATTGAAAATGTGCACCTGCCCACCGGCAAGTTTGCGTTGAGTGGCTTCCGGGTGTTTGGCAAAGGAAATGGCGCTCCGCCGGACACTGTGAAAAATCTCACGGTGCTACGCGGCGAAAGCGAGCGCCGCAACGCCTGGCTGAAGTGGCGGCAATCGGACGAAGCCACCGGTTACACGATTTACGTGGGCGTTGCACCGGACAAGCTCTATAACAACATTATGATTTATGGCGCCAATGAGTATTACTTCACCGGGACGGACAGAGATCGAGCTTATTACTTCCAGATTGAGGCGTTCAATGAGAATGGCATTGGGAAGCGGACGCTGGTGGCGAAGGTGGAGTGAATTTTTCCTTGCAATGAATGCCGTTGCATACTACATTGACGCATGATTAGGAGCTTTAAGCAGCCATGGCTTGAAGAATTCTGGAATAGCGGATCGCACAGGCGAGTTCCAACGCACCTACAAACAAGGTTAATTCGAAAATTGGATATGTTGAACTGCGCAAAGGAACTAAGGGATTTGAGTTCACCCCCACCGAACCATCTTCATGCTTTGCATGGTGATAGAAAGTCAGTGGGCGATTTCCGTTAGCGGTCCCTGGAGAGTCTGCTTCAAATTTGAAGAAGGCGATTTGTTCGATGTTGAATTAGTTCAGTATCACTGAACACCAAATGAGGTAGTTTATGTTGCCAAAGAAAAGACGACCAACTCATCCCGGCGAAATATTGAGATACGAATTTCTTGAACCGATGAATCTGAGCCAACAGCTACTCGCCGATGCCATTGGCGTAACCCGGGTTCGCATCAACGAGATCATTCTTGGCAAACGGTCCATTACGCCCGACACCGCTTTCAGGTTAGCAAAATTCTTTGATACCACTCCGGAATTCTGGATTGGTTTGCAAAACAATGTGGACATGTGGGATACGCTGAAAAGCTACAAGAATGAATATGACAAAATTCGACCGGCGGAAAGAGAGACGGCCTGAGCTTCACATCGTTAAAACTGAAGCAGTGATTAAATTCGTTTGCAGAATCCAACTCGACTCAAATACTACCTGTTATCCAGCCTGTTCGCCGCCTTAACCGCGGCGGGGGCGTTCACAAAAATTCCGCTGCCGTATGTGCCGATCACCCTGCAGACCTTTTTTGTGATGCTGTCGGGTTCTCTGTTGGGTTCAAAATTCGGCGCGTTGAGCCAGATTATTTATTTAGCGGTGGGATTGTGTGGCGCGCCGGTGTTTGCCTATGGCGGCGGTCCGGCGTATGTGTTGCAGCCGACGTTTGGCTATCTGCTGAGCTATCCAATTGCTGCTTTCGTGATCGGATCTTTGATTGAGCATCGCCGCGAGCGGCCGTCGCTAACCTATCTTTGCCTGAGCAACGCGGTGGGTGTAGTATTGATTTTGACGATCGGCGCCGCCGGTCTTTTTCTTAATTTAAAATTTGTCGTGCAAAACCCCATTTCGTTTGGGACCCTTTTAACGAGCTATTATTTGGCGTTCCTCCCTGGTGACGCCATCAAGATGTTTGTGTGTGCAGTTGCTACGAGGAAACTGATTGGAGTCTTAGACCATGAGCGAAACGATTAAAACGGGTGTTAGTTATTTCGGCAATCGCAACCCCCGCCACTTTGTGAGCGACCTCGAAGAGATCATTAGTCACAACTGCAGCTTCATTCTCCACACGTTTTCCGAAAACGATCAGGAGTATTACAAGGACACCATTGGCGAGATGGTGGCGTTGTCGAAGGATGCCGGACTCGAATGCTACCTCGATCCCTGGGGCATTGGTCGCGTGTTTGGGGGCGAGGCCTACAGCAAATTCGCGCTGCTGAATCGCGACGCCTGCCAGATATTTCCCGACGGTAAATTGACGCCTGCAGCCTGTCTTAACCATCCGCTGTTCCGCGCTTTCATGAAAAAATGGATTGACGACGCGGCCGATATCGGCGCGCAGGTGCTCTTCTGGGACGAGCCGCATTTCTTCATCAACTTGAAAGAGAAAGGTCGTTTCGAAATCTGGCATTGCCGCTGCGGCTGCTGCAGCGAACGCTTTTTCAAACGCTTTCAAAAATCTTTCACCGACGCAAGTGTTGAAGAAATAACCATCTTTCGCGACGAGTCGGTTGTCGACTTTCTTTCAGAGCTGTGTGAACTGGGCCGGGCCAAAGGCATGAAAAACGCCCTCTGCCTGCTACCGTTTCGCGATTCCGCATTCGGTCTGTCCGATTGGTCGAAGGCCGCAGCGATTCCGGGTATCGATGTTTTTGGCACCGATCCTTACTGGATGTACTTCGATAAAGAAGTGCGGCAATATGTCGGGGACTACGCTCGTGAGGTGCAGCGGCTCTGTGGAAAGTATCAAAAGGAGCCGCAGATCTGGATTCAGGCCTACAAGATCGCCGCTGGCCGTGAAGAAGAATTGAAGGAGGCCATTGCGGTGGCTTATGCCGAAGGCGTTCGTAATTTTGCGGCCTGGAGTTATTACGGCAACGCCTAC
>DASWHH010000611.1:0-8626 GCA_036398295.1 bacterium | reverse complement strand
CGATTGAGCTCCAAGTCCTCGGCGAGAAAAATTGTTCCCATGCCGCCTTCGCTCAATTGTTTGAGAATCTTGAAATGTGAAATCGTTTTGTTGATCATAGCACCATACCAAAGACGACACACGGATTAAAAAACCACGCGGAAATAAAATTTATTTGCATTTTTGGGCTTTTCCGTGTGGGTTTTTTATCAGTGTGAAATTCTCAAATCCTGAATTTCTTGCCTTTTTTGCAAAATTTAAGTTGCAACGGACTAATGGCAACCGCAATCCCTTCCTTATTTACGGAGCTGATAATTACAGGCAGGAGAATCAAAGGCCAATGCTCAAATTATTAAAAGGGCAGCCATTCGATGAGAGAAAAACCTGTGATTTTGAAATGCTCCTTCCTTGGAATCGTGGTTCTAAGTGCCGGACTACGACGTTGAGAATGGTGACAATGAGAAGGCTGGTGAAAAAAGTTTCCTTCAGATTACCTTACTAAAGTGTAATTCATTAACCAAAAGGTAAGAAAATGTCGCCCGCTCAAGGCTGAAAATCTCTTGTCATTTCTTTTTGCAAGGAATATGCCAGGGATAAACTCCGGGGGCTTTTGCAGACCCCGGAGTTTCCAACAGTTCAGGTGGTGGGTTGTTTATACAAGAAGGCCGCAATTGCGCCAAAGATGAGCCAGCCGATGAGCGAGATACCGCCCCAGCACCAGCTCAGGTAATAGGGAAAACCGTTGATGACCAGCGGGCTGTAAAACTGCCCGAAGAAGGATACCAGCCCAATGAAGAATCCGAACGTCACCCCGCCTTTCATACCGGCGCCCCAGGTTGTCCGGGTTTTGCCGAACAGCAGCGCCCCGGCGATGCCGATGGCAATCGATACCACAAAAAACCAAACGGGATTGGCGTCATTGGCAAAAATCGTGTTGTTTTCGTAGGTTTGCCGCATGATGACGCCGTGCATCAAGCCACTGTAGAGATTGACAACGATACCGCCCACCACGCCGGCAATTAGCGCTTTGGTCCAGTTCATAACTCCCTCCGTTGGTTAGTTGAGTGATGAAATGAAAACGTGAAAGATGAAACGGCAAAAACTGTCATTCAGGAGGAGCCTTTTTACGAATTTCGCACATCGTTCGTCCCACCGGTATAAAGCACAGTTTTGCCGGGGTTGGTAGTTAGATAAACGTAGTAATTGCCTTCAGTCATCGACCTGTACGAGAATCAAAAAAGTTTCCTCCTGAATGACAAATTGGGTACATCGTAATCACGATACCTCCAAAATCTTATCCAGATTCATCGGTAAAATCACCGTGAATGTCGCTCCTTTGCCGGGTTCGCTCTCGACTTTGATTTCACCGCGATGATCTCGCATGATTTGATAAACGATTGACAATCCCAGCCCGGTGCCCACGCCGACGCCTTTGGTGGTGAACCCCGGGTCGAAGATCCGTTGCAGGTGTTCTTTGGCGATGCCTTTACCGCTATCTTTGAATTCGATATAGCCTTTGTTGTCGCGATGATAGGTGGTGATGGTGATTTCACCTTTGCCTTCGATAGCCTGTTTGGCGTTGATCAGAAGGTTGAGAAAAACCTGGTTGAGGCGGCCGGGGAAACAGGAGATAGCGGGAAAGGCGCCGTAGTTCTTAATCACTCTGATGTTGTGTTTGATATCGTGATAGATTAGAGTCAGCGTGTCCTCGATGCCCTCGTGGATGTCAGCGGTTTTAATCTCGGCTTCATCGAGCCGGGCGAAGCTGCGTAGCCGCCGTACGATGTTGGTGACGCGTTCGCTGCCGGAGTCAATCACCTTGGTGGCGTCCTCGATAATCTTCACCGGTGCATACAGGTTCCGGTTTTCTGCGAACTGCTTGGCAAACTCTTTTTGCAGGGTCTCTTTTAATTTTTCCAACGCGCGTTTCATCGTATCGTGCATACTGTGGATGGCGCCGATGGGGGTGTTGATTTCATGTGCGATGCCGGCCACCAGCATGCCGAGCGAGGCCATCTTTTCTGATTGTACCAGCTGCGCTTGTGCCTGAATGAGATGACGGTTGGCCTCGGCCAGTTCGTCAAGAAATTTTTTGCGTTCGGTGATATCATGGGCAATGCCGACGTAATAGCTCACCTGGCCGGTAGGGTCCTTTAATGCCGAGGCGCTGGAGGTGTGCCAGCGCCAGCTGCCGTCTTTGTGCTGCACGCGATATTCCACGCCGCTTTGCTTTTCTCCGGTTTCGACCACCTTTCTGAGAAACTCGGCGCAGACTGGCAGGTCGTCCGGGTGAACAAATGGAGCAAAGTGCCGGCCCACCACTTCCGAAACATCGTGTCCAAGAATATCAGTCCAGTTGGGCGAAGCATATACAAACACTCCCTCCGGGGTCAGGGAGTAGATGATGTCGTTGGCGTTTTCCACCAGACTACGGAAACGCTCCTCGCTTTCCTTGAGCGATTCCTCGGCTCTTTTGTGCTCGATGTAACCGCCGATCATTTCGGCGGCAGTTTGCAGAAGTCGTATGTCCTCGTCACCCCATTCGCGCGCAAGCACGACATCGTCGAAGCCGATGAATCCCAGCCATTTGCCCGACAGGTGGACGGGTAGGACCAAAATCGATTGGATGCCCTGGGCTTCGAGCAGGGCGCGCTCCGCTTCCGGAAAGGTAATGGTTTTGCCTTTTATCGGTTCGCCGCGAGCTAGCGTTTCCTGCCAGCGCACGAAACCGTCTTTGTACGGCAGATGCTGCAGGATCGGATTATCGATTTCGGGTTGGATGCCGGCGGCGCAAATTTCGTGAGTCTGGCGTATGCACAGGCCATCGCTGGGATCCTCGAAATTTTCGAAGATGTAAACCCGGCCAACATCGGCGGCAATCAACAAATGCCGGAGCGCTTCGTTGAGCGCATCTTCGTCCTCGCGTCCTTCCAGTAGCGTCTTGGAACACGCGGCCAGTCCTTCTTCATAGCGCAGGCGAGTGGCCAGCCGTCCCTCCGCTTCCTTGCGTTCGGTGATGTCAATGCCGGTGGCCACAATGTATTCGACTTTGCCGGTTTTGTCCACGGTGGCGGTGTTGGACCAGGCGATGAGTCGTCGCCGACCGTCTTTGGTCACCCAGAAATTTTCGTTGTAGTTTGGAAAATCACCGGCGAGCAAATTGTCGAATACAACTTGCACCCGCGGTTTCTCGGACGGCAGGAGGAAGATGTCCCAAAATTCTTTTGCTTGAACCTCTTCCGATGAGTAGCCACTGGTTTCTTCACACGCGCGATTGAAGCGAACGATGTGGCCTTTGGTGTCGAGCACAATAACCAGCGCACCGGCGGTTTCAAGCACCCTTGACACAAAATTACGCTCGCGCCGCAGCGCTTCTTCAGCAGCCTTGCGAACGGTAATATCACGCACGATCACTAACACCTTGTCTTCGCCGCTTACAACCATCCTGGCTTCATAATCATGGATGCTGTTTTCAAATGGCAGCTGGTATTCGAAGACTTGTACCTGGGAGGTTTCCAGCGCTCTTCTTACAAATAGCATAGTCTGCCGCGCCAGGTCTTCCGAAAAAATCTCGTCCAGGGGTTTTTTTATAAATTGTTCAGGCGGAATATACAGTCCCATGTTGCCGTTGTCTTTGTAATCCAGGATGGTGCCGTCGCGCGCGATCTGAAACATCAGATCGGGTATGGCGTCGAGCAGCGCGCTGGTTTTGGTCTCGCTTTCCGAAAGATTTTTGAGCAGCAGCGCCATTTCTTCGTTCTTCTTTTCCAGTTCCTCCTGCACCGCCAGCAGCTGCACGTTGGATCGGGCGAGGGAGTACGTGGACTTTTCTAACTGCTGCGCTTTGTCGCGCAGTTCCTTGTTAGCGTAGCGCAGCGAGCGCGTGCGTTCAATCACTTTTTTTTCGAGGTTTTGATAGGCGCGGATATTTTCGAGCGCCAGTCCCACCATATTGGCAAACATTTCGAATCGCGCCACATCCTGTTCATCCATGGCGCGCGCATGGTATTGCATATTGCCCATGACGATGCCGATCGGTTTTTTATTGATGCGAATCGGCGCCATCACCATAGCTCGCGTACGGATGGGACGGCCGTTTTCGCGCGGCCAACGCGGGTCGGCATTCAAGTCCGGGATGAAGACGGTCTTGTTTTTGGAATAACTCTCCCAAAAATGCGGCGGCATCTTGAAGTCCTGGCTCGCGAACCGGTCGAGGAATCGTTGTACCAATTCCGGTGAGTCCTTCGCCATGCAAAAAGAGCGGATTTCCAGTTTGCCGTTTTTTTCCAGGAGCAGGCCGGCGCGGTCAAAGTCCAGGGTGTTGGTCAGTAACTCCGGGACTTTGTCCATGAGCTCGCTTTCGTCATAAATTTGAGTGAAGCGGTTGGAGACCGCGTTGAGAGCTGCCAGTTGCCGGGTCGCGTATTCAAGGCTTTGGGTGCGCTGCTCAATTAGCTCCTCCAATTCTCTGGAGTGTTTTTGCAGCTCTTTTTTGAGTTGATTGCGTTTGGTGACTTCGCGCGCAACGCCGTCCTGCCGCAGAATTCTGTCATTCTCAAAAATCAGCCGGCGATTGACTTCGAAATCCTTAACCTCGCCGGATTTACTGACCATGCGAAACTCAAGGGTTTTGATGGTCTGGTCGCCGTTTCTCATGGCGGATTCGAAACCCCGGCGGACGCGTTCGCGATCCTCAGGGTAGATATATTCGAATACCGAGGTGCCCACAAACTCATTTTGGGTGTAACCCAACAGAGCCTCGCCCGCAGGATTCACGTTCATGAATTCGCCTTTTTCGTTTAGAGAATAAACGATGTCCGGCACGGTATCGATCAGCATCTGCAGGCTGGATTCCGAATCGGCGAGTTCCTTCTGCAGGCGGTTTTTTTCGATGGCCTGCTGAATCGTTATGGTGATCGTGTTGATCTCCAACGGTTTCATCACGAAATCGAACGCCCCTGCTTTCAATGCTTTGACCGCCAGGTCCACGCTGCCGTGGGCTGTCAAAATAATCACCGGCGCCTTGGGATCAGACTGGCGGATTTTGGCGAGGACTTGCAGGCCATTCGTGCGCGGCATATTGAGATCGCACAGCACCACGTGGTAGGCATTCGGCTTGAAGATGGCCATCGCCTCTTTTCCCGAGGCGGCAGTCTTCACCACCATACCTTTTGCGCGCAGCAATTTTGCCAATGCCGCGCGTTGCCTGGCATCATCTTCGATATACAACACGCGCGTTTTGCCCACGGGGCTGGTCTTTTTCTTGGCCATCATGATTCGGGAAAAAATTACGCTAAATAGTAAAATTTTTCGCGGTAAAAATCAATCAAAATTACGTAAACCTAATTACGCAAATGGTTTTGCTTTCACGATCTTACGACAACTATTTCACCAAGATTTTTGCTTGTTTTTAGACAAAATTTGTCTTATATAGAGCTGTCTTCAGAATTTATTCTTCGGACATTGTGTATTTAAAACGGTGGCACTCCCTCGGGCACGAACTGATTTTTGATCGAGATAGCTTCTTATGCCGGATAACCAGAGACTTGTGAACATGCTGCGGCTCGTCTTCGCGCTGGCGGCAGCTTATCTGCTCATCATCGGTGTGATGAACTTTTTCCGTTATGCCACTTCCACCACCGACGAAAACTGGTTTCGAACCTCGCCGTCCAATTTGTACATTACGAAGAGTTTTCCCGCTGCGGCCCGTTTCGGAAAAAACTCCGGCGTCGTCGATTCGGTGCTGGCGGGCGATTTTCTGACGGCGGTGAATGACCACAAATTTCAGAAAGGAGATTCTGCCGGCATGGTTCTGGCCAAATTGGCCGCTGATTCCACTTTTGAGTTGCGGGTATTGCGCCCGGCTTTGGATAAAGCTCTCACCTTCAAGGCCAAGCGTTCGGCTTTTCCTGACAGCTTCCTGGTGAACATCCCGCCCAGCGTCTATATTTTTGATGTCATCCGCGGCGGCGCTTCCGAGATGGCCGGGATCAAAGCCGGAGACGTGGTCTTTCGCATCAACGAAGAATTTTTTGATGACGCGCACGATGCGGACACAATTCTCCGGGAGGCGGAAACCGGCGCGACCATCAGTTACAATATCATCCGCAATAATCGCGTGCTCACCATCCCGGTGACGCTGGCAAACTTTGGAATCAGCGTATCGGTGCTGATTCTGTTTCTGGCTGGCGTCGCCTACGTGGGAATTGGCGCATTCATCTCCTTAAGCCGCCCTGAAGTGCGGGCTGCACAGCTGATCGGTCTGGCCATGATGTTATTCGGCCTGGTGTGGATGGTACTAAATAACCAACGAGACCTGACTTTTGACCTTTTTGCGAAGGCGCGGAATGTCACTCTCCTGGCCGCGCTCACTCTTGGCATCGCTTTTTGGATACACTCAAAGTTCCATTTTCCGCAGGCGCGGCCGGAGCTGATCAGTCGGCCCTGGTTGTGGCGGATTCCATACCTGGTGGCGGGTGTCGTTTTCTCGACTTTTTTTCTCAATTTGGTAAAAACTCAATTCTGGATAATCTTCGTTGGATCTCTGGCCCTGACCATCTTGTTCCTACTGCAGCTCGTGATTTATTTGAGATTTCGCCACCTCCGTACCCACGAATACCTCAAGTTGCGACGCCCGATTTTCTGGACGGCATGGATTGCCGCCGGCGGTGTTATACTGATTGCATTAACCTTGATTCTCGGTAACCAACTGCGGCAGATGGGCTACATTGGCATTCCGTTACTCTTTATTCCCCTGGCATACCTTTATACCATTGGCCGCTATCAGTTGCTCGGCATTAATATTCGCATGCGGCGTAATATTCAATATATCATCGTGTCATCGATCTGGATTACGCTGTTGATCGTTCTTGCCCTGAGAGTCCTTGTGCTTCTGCCGCAGATTAACATTTCTATCCCCAACATTCACTTCACCGGCACCTCGATTGTGATTTTGGATGAGCCGCCGCCTCCGACGCTGCGCGATTTCATCGAGAAAATCATGCTGATGATGCTCGCCATCGCGTTGACGATTACGACATATAAAATCGGGAAGCTGGGACAGGGTTTCATCGATCGTAAATTTTTCAGAGAGCGCCAGGTCTACAACCGCGCCGCCAGCGAATTGGCCGAAGTGATGACCACACAGTTGAACCTGGTGGAGCTGTGTCGCGGTATCGTTCGCAAGCTGGCGCGTCTCATACAATTGAAACGGGTGGGCATCATCATTTATCGCGATGAAAAAGAGTGCCGCCACCACGAGGCTCATGGTATCGACCAAGCCGGCTGGGAGGAGATCTGCAAACAGGCGAGTCAAAAACTGGTCGGGGCGATCCAAAAGTTCCGCAGCGAATCGCGCTTTAGCATCGAATACCTCCCTAACGATTTGAAGGAAACATTTTTGGAGTTCGGGCTGCGTCACATCATCCCGATTCGTTTCAAAGAGAAGTTGGTGGGAGCGTTGTTAGTGGGGGAGAAGCTTTCCGAGGTGCCGCTGATCATCGACGATCTGACGTTCTTGGCGACGATCGCCAAGCAATCCGCCGTGGCAGTCGAGAACGCCTTTCTGCACGAAAGCCTCGCCGAGCAGGAGCGACTCAAACACGAATTGGAGCTCGCCCGCCGCATTCAAATGGCCTCGCTGCCGCAACGGACCCCGGAAATCCGGGGACTCGATATTGCTGGCATTTCGGTGCCGGCGCTGGAAGTGGGTGGCGATTACTTCGATTACCTCAACGGCAAACCCGATGAAATTACCATTATCGTCGGCGATGTCAGCGGTAAGGGGACGTCGGCAGCCCTCTACATGTCCAAGATCCAGGGCATTCTGCGTTCCCTCAATGAATTCAATCTTTCGCCGCGTGAGCTTTTCATTCGCGCCAACCAGCTGTTGGCCAAAGACCTCGATCGTAGCTCGTTCGTCACGGCCATTGGCGCCGCCATCGATGCCGGGCAGCGCCACTTGATTCTGGCGCGCGCGGGTCACCTGCCGTTGTTTTATTTTCACGGCGACACCGGCAAGGTCGAGTTGGTCGTTCCCAAGGGCCTGGGATTAGGACTGGACAAAAACGAAACCTTTGCCACCGAGCTTGAAGAGCAGGTCATTAAGTACGAACCGAATGATGTTTTTCTGTTTGTCACCGACGGCGTCACCGAAGCCCAAACCAACAACGGTCTGGAATTTGGCGAAGACAAGCTAACCAAAATTTTGGAAACGTGTTCTAATTTGCACGCCAAGGAAATTCGCGACCGGGTGCTGTCGGAAGTGAAGCGCTTCGCCGGTAACTCTCTGCAGCATGATGACCAGACCGTGGTGGTGGTGAAGGCTGTTAATTGACTATTGACTATTGACTATTGACTATTGGCAGTTGGCAGTTGGCAGTTGGCAGTTGGCAGTTGGCAGTTGGCAGTTGGCAGTTGGCAGTTGGCAGTTGGCAGCTCATTTGCGGAGGGATTTGATCAGGCCCATGAGCATGGCGGAGATTTCCTGGGTCTCAGCCAGCCAGCCGACGCCTGTTGCCTTGTCGATGTAGTCGATGTAGATCTGGGTCCGCAGCAGGTAGGGTGCGCATTGCGCACCGGGTGGTGGTGGGCGGTGCCCACCCTACGCAAAAGGCTGAGCTGCGCTGCGCGCTTCCAGACGTCGAGG
>DASWHH010000610.1:0-3488 GCA_036398295.1 bacterium | reverse complement strand
AAACCGCCGTTCGTCACCTTTCCCTCAGACCATCTGGCCTCTAAAATCTGACTCTCGGGAATGGCAATATTCACGCCGCTCAACGTCACAAATTGGACCGTATCGGCGGTGCAAAGACGGATTTGGCCATAAAGCTGGGTATCGTCCATTAGTTTGAGGTTCACCGGATTTTCCGTCGGCAGCGGTTGCGGCAATTCGATCATGATTACCGCTGGAGAGAATTGCGGGTCGAGATTCTTGTTGGCCTGCAAAATTCGCGTGACAAGTTTTTGTTTTTCGACCGTGCTCAACCCGCGAATGAGAATCCAGGGCTGGCCATCCTTGTTGCCAAGCAGGTGCAGCCGCCAGCTATTTTGAGAATCAGAAGAGTACACCCGCGCAGATAGCAATCCCACATCCTGGCTGAATAAATGATAGCGCCCATTTTCACTCTCCTCCACCGCCGGTCCCACTTCGCTGCTGAGAATGACCAATTGTTGCTTCTGAGCCCTTGCCGTTGAACCAGACGTCAACCAGTCCAGCGACATCAGGGTTATTAGAATGAGTATGGACTTCGCTCGATTCATCAACGTTCTCCAAAAAAAATTGTCTGCGTTCACTAAGGCAAGTCATATACCAATCTGAGTCGAACGAACAAATAACTGTAAATTTAAGAGTTAATCGGTGGAGTGGGTGAGATTGCCTTTGCCGGCGTTGTAAAGTTGATGCTCGATGTTAGGTAGTTGCTTCACAAAGAGGTACTATATCCGGGAATTGTCTGCGGCAGAAAAAAGGGGATGTGCACCGGAACTGAAGTAACGAGATTTACGGACTCTTGCGCGAATTCTCAGCCACCTGATTCCGCGCCATGTGCGCCTTCGTGAACAGAAAATGCAGACCATACGAATAGATACCCAACAGCACCGCCGCCACGATGCGCACCGCCTGCAGGACTAAGCTGAATCCCACCGCCTCGGCTTGCGGTACACCGAAGTAAGAGAGTGCCAGGATGCAGCCCCATTGAAACGGGCCGATGTTGGAGGGTGTGAGCGGGAGCAATGACGCGATGTTGGTAAACAACAGCACGGCCCAGGCGCCGAGGGATGGGGAGGTGGTGTGAAGGCTCTGTAGGAGTGCTGAAATCCCCAGCCAGAGAACGAGCCAGGAGCCGAGGGAGGTCAACAAAACGCCCAGGAGAATGGGCGTCGATTTGAGAATGGCCAGTCCCTGTGAAAACTTGCGCCAAAAACGCACAAAGCGGTTCTCATCAGCGGTTCGGTCGCTCTCGAAAACCGCCGGGGCGGAAAGTTCGGAGCGGTGGCGCCAGATGATTCCCGTAATCACCGTCAAGAAAACAAAAACGCAGATTAGCAGGAACGCCTGGTATTTTTCCAGATCAGGGATGACAAACGTCAGACCGAAGGCCAGGGGCACGAGAAACGCCAGGTTGAGAATGCGCTCATTGATGGAGGTGGCCATCAGGTACGGGATGTTCATGTTGAACTGTTGGCGTGCCGCGAAAATACGCATGCCTTCACCGGCGCGCAACGGCAGCAGGAGATTGGCGAGCCGGTGCAGTACGAAAAGCTTCAGCGCGTCGTGGAAGGGCACCGGCTTTTTCCACCGCAGCATCACGTGCCAACGCCAGGCCTGGAACACGATGCTTAACATCCACAGAAAGACGCAGAAGATCAGATAGCGATTAAAGCCGGCCTGCACCACTGAGCAGATTTCTTTGAGTGGAATGGAATAAACGGCGAGGACGAAGGCGGCAATACCCAACAGAAAACCTGTGATCCGAATAATCGACTGCCACCATTTATTCATTCAAAATCCTGACGCTGAATGAAAAGTGAAAAATGCAAATATCAAGACTAAAAATCTTGGGGTTCATTTTGAGGTGTGCAATTTACAATTTGCATTTTCCCATGATTTGGCTTCGCTGCAGAATTTACCAAATCTCGGGATTTATGCAACCTTTATTCTCGATGTCCACATCACCGCCCAGCGCTGCAGTTTCATGTCTGGTACCAGATGCCACGGCAACCTGCGACCGAAAGAACGCACCGGGTGCGACAAAAATTGATTGATGCGCGTTTCGAAGACAAATATACCGCCAACCGTCAGCAGGCGAGCAATTTCTTTTAAAGCCTTGAGACGATGGCTGATGTGATAGCAGGTGCCGAAATCGACGATCACATCGAACGACGCATCCGGGAACGGCAACTTGCGCACGTCGTGGCAGTAGAGCTCAACAAGCGTCTCCTTTTGGTGTAATCGTTTGGCGGCAGCCCTGATCAAGAATTCGTCGACATCGATTCCCACCAGGCGCTTCGGTCGGCATAGCTTAAAGAACGGCGTCAGCGCGATGCCCTGGCCGCAGCCCACTTCGAGCATCCGTTGCTTTGGTGGTATGCCCATCGCCAGCACCATCGCCGGCACTTCCAAAAACTCCTGCATGAGATTGCGCCGGGGGACGTCGGCGAAACCGACGTAGTCAAATTCAATGTCCGGAATGGCCGCGGATGGGAGCGGCGTTTGAGTTAATGCAGACATGTTTATCTCCTGTAGTTTGGTTGTTTGCTGGAGGCTTTACGCAAGCGAGATGCCAAACATAACAGCCGATTCGAGAACAAATCTAATCGGCTGTTATTTCAGGAGATCAAAAACTCCAGATGTCAGACCCGGAACTAAACTGCCTGATGCAAACGTGAACTTGCTTCACGCCGGGGAATTGACTGGCCATGAGGTAATACTCAGTCTCGTCCGGGAACTAAGCTGCAATGAATCAACTACACACAATTCACTCCCCAAATTCCGCTCTTTGGAATTTTGTGGGCCCTACCCTCGTCCACGGGGCTGTCCAAAAGTCATGAAAACTACAGTAGCTTCATGCCGAGCGGAGTCGAGGCATGTTGATTTCATTGAACTTCCTTCACCCCTCGACTTCGCTCAGGGTGAAGGAAACGGACTTTTTGGACAGCCCCGTGTGAACGAAAGGCGAAAATGGGGGAGGAACGCGATCCATGCTAGTTCAGCAGGACGGCGAGATTTAGTCCAAAAACGAAATCGATTCCCTCCCTCAGATCTTTGTCCAGAGGCAGACGCAAATGAATTCCGGGCCGTGTTTCCCCCAAAATCAGGTTGGCCGATACGCCCAGTTGGTGCACACTGCGCTCACCGAAGTCGCCGTCATCGGACGAGGCAAAGAAACGGCCGGTTAAACCGCTCATCAAATGGACTGCTGTGCCTTCGTAACCGGCCTGGATGCTGTAATCGATCAGCAAATCGGTTTTATCGCCGGCATCATTGGTGTAAACAAACAGCACCGGGCCGCCGCGAACACGTATGACCACGTCGGAGGCCATTTTCTGGCGATAGTTTGCTCTTAATGCCGCGATAAAGGTCTCGGGGTTAAAGGCTTCGAAGCGATCGACATCGGCAGAAAATCCAGCAGATGCCGCATTAAATTTGCTGTCGGACATGATCGGCGGACGCAAACCGAATTC
>DASWHH010000609.1:0-3791 GCA_036398295.1 bacterium | reverse complement strand
ATGCGCAATGATAGCAATATTCCTGAAATTTTGTTTGCGCCTGTTCAAAGCTATTTTCCCTTAGTAAAGTGAAGAACGTTAAACCATTTCACGGTTCCAGTTTCACGATCGGCCATAATCGTTCTCCGTAACTTCCTGACTCACCTTGAACAAAATGGTGGCTAATATAAAACAGATTTGGTCTCATTGTCAAGAAATAAGATTGCAACATTCTGGACTGTTTGCGCTGTTTGGAAAAACGTAGAGCGTAAGCGAATTTGCGCTCCACGCTCTACGCTATCCGTTTTCAGCTCGCCCTAACATGCAATTATGAAATGGAGTACTAAGTCTCGGACCAATTCGATGCCGAAGTGAGCGTTTCGGATCCTGCTAAGGATGCAACAACTCATGCATCATTCTTTGCACGAACTGAATTTCATCGAAGTTGATGGTGTGCCCTAAATTTGGATAAAGGCGTGCGGTCACCATTGCGCCCAGTTGTTTCAGGACATCAACAGTCTCGAGAAAACGTTCTTTGGGGATGTGAAAATCGGGATCGCTGCAGCCGAGAAAAATCGGAGTGTTTTCCAAGGAACCGGAATAGTTGCGGGGCGTTCCCTGCGGGCCGATCAAGCCGGCGCTCAACCCCGCCACGCCGCCATAGCGACGGGCGTGGCGTGCGGCAAATTCGAGCGCCAAACAGCCGCCTTGTGAAAAACCCAAAAGCATCACTCGCTCCGGAGCGAATCCGGAGTTTTCAATCTGCAAGAGGACATCAAGAATGGCCTGCAGGCCGGAAGTGATACCGGGTTCATTTTGTGGGATCGGAGCCAAAAAACTGAAGGGATACCAGGTGTTGCCGGAAGCCTGCGGTGCCAGGTAGGCAAATTCGGGTTGCTGCAGTTCCGGAACCAGGGTGAGAATATCACTGGCACTGGCGCCGCGGCCGTGAACCATTATCATGGCTGCCTGCGCTCGATCGAGTGGCGCACCAGCGTGCAAAACCGGTTGGCCCTGGTGAGGCCCGGCTATCTCATTCGATTCAAGCATATAATTTTGCAGGCCGCCTCATCAAATAAAATTAGTTATCTCCACTCATTTTGCTTTTATTTCTTCGCGATGTCTTCGCGTCTCTACGGCTTGGCGTGCGCTTTTCGTTTTGGTCGCGGTTTGTCCTGTAGGGAATCAGCCTTTGAAATCGATGTCGACATGCGATCCATCGCAGAACGGCTTATTTTTGGAAGCGCCGCACCGGCAAAGGGAATAGTGCTCCAGTGATGGCGGCTGGACATTGCTGTCGCAGATAAACTTAATACCACCGGTAATGTTGTAGGGTCCGCCGGCAATGATATGGAGGGCTGGCTGGCGGTTCTGATCGCGATAATGAACATCGTCCATGGTGTAACTGAGCGCGCCAGATGGACAGCGTTCGATGACCTCGATGATGGCGTCCACATCGGCAGCCTCCGGATGAATCCACGGCCGCTCGCCAAAACAGAATACCGACGGCAAGTGCTTCACGCATTCTTTGGCGTGAGAACAAATGGCGCGATTGTCATGAATGGTGATGCGCTTGCCAACGTAATCTCGTTCCTTGCTTAATGGCCTGTCACTCAGCCGCGTGCCGCTATAACCAATCCCCCGGTGACTGCCGTCGCAGAAGGGTTTGTTTTGTGAAGCGCCGCAGCGACAGAGATGCATCTCATCCTTGCAAGCAATCGTCTCTCCCCTGGAATCGATGCAATTCTCCAACCCGCTGACTTTGATTGGACCGTCCTTCAAAACTTCGATGACAACCTGACCCATAGACTTCCTCAGAACTTTACGAATTGATGGACCGCGATCGTTTCATAAGGAAAGCATCAAGACCAAATCTTCCCGAGCCAATTAGCAGGAAAGCCAGGGCGATCACCCCGAACAAAAGAGCTTTTTCCTTATCGCTGAACGGATCCGGAGCATGGCGGAGAAAGGCCGCCACCATCATGGTCATGAACATAAGGAGCGCAGACGGACGAGTGAACAAGCCAATGGCCAACAAAATGCCGCCGAAAAGCTCCGAAAAAGCTGCGGCCCATCCAAAGAATAGTGGCGCGGGAAAACCCAGGTTGCTGACGCCTTCGATGAAGCGCTCCGACGGTGGCATTTTGTTGATGCCATGGCCAAGAGCCAATGCCAGGCCGGTGAAAACTCGCAGGATTAATAAACCAAAATTGGCCGCAACCGATTCAATCGCTGCGCCGCCCAATAACCAGGTCTTCACTTTCATTTCAGGAAATTATCCTTCTTTTGACTTTCGCGAAACAGCTCTTCGGTCACCTCAAAAACGCTTACGCCTTCATCGAGGTAGACTGCGGCGGTGTTGATGAGCGCGTCGAGTCGACCGAATTCCGCTGCGACAAATTCCTCCAGGGCTCCGATGCTAGCGCGATCCGACACATCCAATGGCCTGACCACAACGCGGAGTCCTTCCTTTCGCAGCTTCTCCGTCGCCTCGACGCCGTGGTCCGGATCACGACTGGTGAGAATCACCGTTAAGCCCTGTTGGGCCAACTGGCGACAGGTTTCAAGCCCGATACCGCGATTGCTGCCCGTGACCAACGCGATGTGCGCATCCTTTTTCAAGCCATGGGCTCCACTCAATAGACTTCCGGAACAAAGTTTTGATCGCTGATGGGCGGACGAACGTAGCCTTCATCCTTCTGCTGCGGCGGCAACGATATCGGCTCCGGAGTCAAATCCTCGTAGGGAATCATGCTCAACAAATGATGGATACAATTCAGGCGGGCGCGTTTTTGGTTGTCGGCATTCACTACCCACCATGGCGCTTGTTTAATATCGGTGTGAGCAAACATTTCGTCCTTGGCTTTGGAGTATTCCATCCATTTTGTCCGCGCGTTCAGATCCATTGGACTCAATTTCCAGCGTTTGGTAGGAGTGTCGATGCGTTCCTGAAATCGCTTTTCCTGCTCTTCGTCGCTAACCGAGAACCAGTATTTGATCAGAATGACTCCCGCACGCACCAACATGCGTTCAAATTCCGGACAGGATCGAAAAAACTCCTGCACCTCGCTTTCCGTGCAAAAACCCATCACCCGTTCAACACCGGGGCGATTGTACCAGCTGCGGTCAAACAACACCATCTCGCCGGCGGCTGGCAGGTGCGGTATGTAGCGCTGAAAATACCACTGGGTTTTCTCCTTCTCAGTGGGAATGCCCAACGCTACCACCCGACAGACACGGGGATTCAGGCTTTCAGTGATGCGTTTGATCACGCCGCCTTTGCCGGCCGCGTCGCGTCCTTCGAAAAGAACCACTACCTTCAAACCTTTGTGTTTGACCCACTCCTGCAATTTCACCAGCTCAACCTGCAGCTGCTCCAGCTCTTTTTCATAAATCTTATTTTTGATCTTCCTGACCGTTGGTTTTTGGTCGTCCTCTTCGGCTTTAACATCACCCGTCGCAGTGGTTACCTCCGCCGTCAATGCTTCACTTTTTGCTTTTCTCTTTTTGTCTTTGCTCTTCTTTCCCATAAAACCTCCCGATGTGTTAGTGTCTTGCTGCAAGTAGTTATTATTGGTATGGTGGTTGAAATCATGGTGCTTTCGTGCGACGTGATAAAACTCGTTCACCTGTTGACCTTAGTACACGACGTTCTCTGTGTACCGAACTTCTGGGGTAACACGGCCGGCTCTGGGATGCGAATGAAGGCGATGGGATCCGGGTAACCGCGTGCGGTGATTTGACACCGCGAATTCCGCATTCGCCGGCGCGATCGAAAAACGCGTTGACAACCCCTGGAGCAAATTCCTCTT
>DASWHH010000608.1:0-3243 GCA_036398295.1 bacterium | reverse complement strand
ACCGGGCGCAATGGTCGATTGAGCCACAGCGGCCGGCGCAACCCGTTGGGCCCCGGCGCCGGTCGGGTCATCGCCAGCCACTCTTTGTAAATCTCAAACGACCGGTTGGTGTCCACCAACACATCGCCGTAACGATCTTTCGGATACGCCTTTTCAATTTTCACTTTCTGATGCCAGCAATGCATGCCACTGATTGGATCTGGATGTACGGGAAATGTAATATTCTGATGTACGCCGCCATCGCTCCAAAAAATCCGCGCCGAATCCGGGTCTGGACTTTTGTAGGGATGAATACCCTCATTCTGTCGCATTTGCCATTTGCCCGGCTCGCGTTCCTCAATGGTAACGAGGTTGGTAGCCCAGCGATTGCCGGCCGGATCCTGCTGCCGCCGCCAGCGTCCGAGGTGGTGGGAGCAGGCGACCACTCCCGGTTTCATCCCCTCCGTCACCCAGACGCGATCCACGAAATAGCCAATGTCGGTGTTGACCCGCACCAGGTCGCCGGTTTTGAGTCCGAGGCGCGCGGCATCCTTAGTGTGCATCCACAGCGGATTACGGTTGGAGATTTCCGCCAGCCATTTGGCGTTGCCGGATCGCGAGTGAATGAGGGTGGGGAGCCGGAACGTCGGAATCAACGGGAACTCCCCTTTGGTTGGATCTATTTTCTCGGAATGAACATGACTTTTGATGTAGACCGGAATTTTGTATTCCGGCCAGCGCCAGTCCGCCACCGTCTGCGAATAAAACTCCTGTTGGCGCGACGGCGTCGGGAAGCCGACCCGCGGAATGCCATCGACCATCACGCCGATGGGTTTACCATTTTTTGAAACAAGAGCGGTCTTCGCGTCAGCGGTAGCCCCCTGCATCTCCTCCTTTGAGATTTCTTGCAGATGCTTGTTGTACGCGGTTTTCTCCACTTCAAACGCCCCGTATTTTCGCATGAAATCCAGCGGCGTCAGCCCTTCTTTGGCCGCGACCTCGGGCAGGCCAGCCGTGTGTTCGAAAATGTAGCGGTAGTACTCATCGATAGTGATTCTTTCGCCGGGACGATAGGGCGAGAAGAAGTGCTGTTTGATGCCGAGGCTGCCATTGGGATCGATGCGCCACGACAGCTCGATCCAGAATTCATCCTCCTCCCACACTTCGCCGGGATTGGCTTCATAGGTGAAGGTCATCGGTTTGCCCATGCGTCGCGCGGCCTCGCGCAGCACGGGCTGGCGAAAGGCGATCCACATTCCGGAGTGGGTCTCGTAACTGATGATGTCGTGGCGCTCGCTGGCATGGCCCATTGGCAAAACATAATCGGCGAAATAAGCAGTTTCGTTCCAGGTTGGGGTTAACGCCGCGTGCAAACCGATTTTACTTTCGTCAGTAAGCGCCTCGATCCATGTGAAGCCGTCAGGATACGTCCATACCGGATTGAAAACGCGGGTAAAATAGACCGCCAGCTTGCCACGCCCTTCTTTGAGAAAATGGGGGAGAAGAAAACTCATTTCGTAAAACGCCAGCGGATACTCTTTGGGGAAATGCAGTTCATTCCAGAATTTTTGCGCCGGTGGTTTGTCGAAAACATTCGGTTTGAATTTGTTCCAGCCGCTGGGCGACGTGCCGCCCACCGTGCCGACGCTGCCGGTGAGTACGTTGAGAAAATGCAGGCAGCGCGCCACGGCCCAACCGCCGAGGTTGCCGCTGCCCGCGCTGCGCCAATTGTGAGTGGCGAACTGCGTGCCCGCTCGTCCAATCAATTTCGCGACTTCGATAATCTGACGCGCGGGCACGCCGCTTTCCTGTTCAGCGAATGCCGGCGTGTATTCTTTGTATTCTTCCTTGATCGCGCCGATGAAATTGTCAAAAGTCAATTCAACTTGAGGCTTCTCTTTTTCAAGATACTCCCGCCAGTTTACCCAGTTTTTGAGAAATTGTTCGTTGTATAGTTTTTCATCAATAATGATTTTTGCTATGGCCAGCAACACGGCCGCCTCGCTACCGGGGTAGGTGGGAAGCCAATAATCGGCCATGCTGGCGGTGTTGGAGAGCCGGGGATCCATCACAGCGAGTTTGGCGCCGCTCATCATTCCTTCGATGATGCGTTGCGCGTGGGGATTGAAATAGTGCCCCGATTCGAGATGAGCACTGATGAGCAGAATGAATTTAGCGTTGGCATGATCCGGCGATGGACGGTCGAAGCCGTGCCAGATAGCGTAGCCGAAGCGCGCGCCAGCCGAGCAAATGTTGGTGTGACTGTTGTGACCATCCACGCCCCATGATTGCAGGACGCGGTCAATGTAGCCTTCGTGTCCCGGTCGGCCAACATGATACACTACTTCGTTGCGGCGATCTTCTTGGAGTGCTTCGCGAATTCTGCCGGCAATATCATCCAGCACTTCGTCCCACGAAACCCGCTGCCATTGACCATCGCCACGTTTGCCGCTTCGTTTCATTGGATAGAGAATGCGGTCGGTGTCGTTGATTTGATTGATGGTCGCCGGACCTTTCGCACAGTTTCGCCCGCGGCTGCCGGGATGATAGGGGTTGCCCTCGAACTTGCGCACCCGCATGGTCTCTTTGTCGATGTAGCTCAACAGTCCACAGCCGGCCTCGCAATTGAAGCAAGATGTCGGGACGATCATGTAATTTTTCTGAACCCGCAGCGGCCAGCTTTTGGCGTCGAATTCGGTCCAGTTATCCCACTTCTCCGGCGGCGGATAGTTCGTGAGATCCCCGGGTTCAGTGAGAGGCGTCAGCTCAGCGAACTTTTCTGTGCGCAGGTTTGGAATGAGGTGCAGTTTCTCGGCAATGGTTTCGATGAAGCTGGTCATTTTTTGTCTCCGGAAATTGGACGCAGATGACTCAGATTAACGCAGATTTATTTCAATAGCTTGTTTTTTATCTGCGTCTTTCTGCGTTAATCTGCGTCCAGCTATGGTTTTACCCACGTAAGATTACCTTTTCGCTCATTGTCAAAAGCTTTGCGTTTGATTTCTGGCTTCGGCCCAAAATTAAGTAAAAGGCCAACTTCAAAGGTGGTGGCCTTCAGATAGTTGAGCAATTGCGCTTCATGCTCTTCAGCCAGATTTTTGGTGGCTTTGAGTTCCACAATAATAATGTCTTCAACCAGCAGGTCAGCGCTGTGTTCGCCGACAATTTCGTTTTCGTAGTTCACCGTAATTGGGGCTTGCTGCTGATACCGGATTCCCGACCTGCGAAATTCAATCGCCATCGAATTTGCATAGACCTTTTCCA
>DASWHH010000607.1:0-2394 GCA_036398295.1 bacterium | reverse complement strand
CACGTCAACAGGCCGTACCGGACGATGGGTCAGGGTACGGCTGGCGTAGAAGTTCGCCAACCTGTCGATGAGCGCGGACGTTTCCTCCGATTCATCGAATTTGATGTTGTACTTCGATAGACTCTTGATCACGCGGTCACGCGGGAACATGGTGCTGCCCTCGATCACCGTCGCGGGGCTGATGCCGTTGATGCGAATCAGGGGGGCGTAGCGCACCGCCAGTTCACGGATCAAGTGACTGACGGCCGCCTTGCTGACGTCGTAGGGCTCGCTGCCTAATTTTGGCACCACCGCATTCGCGGAGCTTGTTAAAACCACCGTTCCGCCCGAACCCTGGGCTTCAACTATTCTCGCGAATTCCTCAACGAGAATGTAGTTGCTGCTGACATTGATCTGCAACGTTTTGTCCCAGGTGGAATCGTGATAGGTCGTGCCGTCTTTGTCGGGAGCGATGAATACCGCAGCTGTGTTCACCAGCGCATCCACGCCGCCAAACTTCATCACGACTTCTTTCAGGGCGCTGGCTACGGTCTGGCGATTGGTGATATCGACCCGAACCGACATCACCGCTTCCGGGCCAAATTTGTCAGCAACGAGCCGAGCCGTTTCGGTGGCCGCTGCGCTATCCAGATCCGCGACGGCCACGTGCGCTCCTTCCTTCGCAATCTTGAGACAAAATTCGCGTCCAATGCCATTTCCTCCGCCCACTACGAACGCCACCTGCCGCGCCATCTCTTTTTCCGGCGGCTGGCGGCGAATCTTCGCTTCTTCCAGCGCCCAGTATTCAATGCGAAAGGCTTCACGCCGTGACAGCGCCACATAGTTTTCACAGACCCGTTTCGGATCAATGTCGTCATCGATTTCTCCGCTGCCCATCGATGTTGCGCCTTCCATCACATGAATGGCGTTGACATAAAACTCTCCCGTAATTCGCGCCTCCGTTTTGTTTTTGCCGAAACTAAACATCCCGACGCCGGGAATCAGCACAACCGTAGGGTTCGCGCCGCGCATGGCCGGGGAGTCCGGCTCTTTGTTGCCATTATAATATGATTTGTAATCGACATGGTATTTTTCAAAACCTTCAGTCACGGCTCGCTTCAGCGTTTCCAAATTCTCGCGCTGAGGGTCCCACTTAACGTACATAGGCCGGACTTTCGTGCGAATGAAATGATCGGGGCAACTGGTTCCTTGGAACGCCAGTTTCTCGCCATATTCACTGTTCGCAAACCGCTGCACTTCCGACAAATCTACGAAGTGGCCAATCATGCGTTGCTCTTTGCCGACGCCGCCACGAATCACCGGCAGGATTTCCGCCGCCAGTTCCTGGCGATCATCGCGACCCTGAAACCTGGCGCCGCCAAATAGTTTCCTCCCTTTTTTCTCAACGCGCGAAAGGACGAATTGTCCCATGGCATCGATAATCTCGATGGACAGTCGGTAGCAATCATATTGCTCGTTCGCCCAGTTCAGCAGTCCGTGCGAACCAAGAATGATGCCCTCGGCCTGCGGATTTTCTTTGATCGCGTTTTCCAGGATGGTACCAAGGTGATAGCCAGGACGCTGCCAAGGCAGCCAAAGCAGATGGTATCCGAATTCCTGGTTAAACCGATCCAGCAGCAGCCGTCCATTCGCCGATGCTGCCAGGGCAATCGCCCAATCGGGGTGGGTGTGATCCACGTGTTTGAACGGCACGAGGCCGTGCAGCGGGGTATCGATGGAAGCCGGAGCTGGATTGAGTCCGAACGTGCAGAGCGGATAATAGGTCAGCATCTCGTCTTCGTATTTCTCGCCGCGATACTTTTCTTTCAGCGCTAAAAACCTATCCATATACAGGGTGGCGAATCCCGTTCTTTTGATGGAGCCGAGGTCGCCGCCGCTGCCTTTCACCCACAGAACTTCCACGGGTTTGCTGGTGAGAGTTTCTTCCCGCATGATTTTCGACGACGTGTTACCGCCGCCGAAATTAGTGATTCTTAGATCAGACCCGAGCAGGTTAGAGCGGTATCGTAGCTTCTCGGGCTCATCCAGCGTTTTGGCTAAATTGTGGTCCCACTTGTCTTCAAGATAAACCAGTTTGCGTTTTGACATTTTTCTTCTCTACTAAATTTTGAATTGTGCCATTTCATTTTGCATTTTTCAGCCAGCCTCTTTTTCAATCAAGTCGCGCCTTTTTCAAAGCGGAGCTTTGAGTTACATCTCTATATCCGTGCTATTCCGTACTACAAGTTTGCAAAACATTGCTTTTTTAGCAAGGTTTTTAATGAACCACAAAGACACAAAGAGCACAAAGATTTCCTTAGTGGCTTTTTTGCTTTTCTTAGTGTCCTTTGTGTCTTTGTGGTGGAATATTTTGGTTGCCTGCCTGTGGCAGACAGGCCGGCTATGCTGCGCTGG
>DASWHH010000606.1:0-5013 GCA_036398295.1 bacterium | reverse complement strand
GTGACCCCGGCTATCAGCGGCAATGGCGTGTACAGCTTTGCCATCGCCAATCAGCATAATGATCTCGCCAGTTACAGCTCGAAAGAAGGGAGTCAGCCGCCCGAGTTGGTAATTACAACGGCAGGTGGGGCGCCCGCGACTCCGGTGATTTCCGCGTTCACTCCGACCAGCGGGCCCGAAGGCACGTCGGTCACCGTTGCCGGCAATAATTTTGTAAACGTTACCCAGGTGACGTTTGGGGGCACGACGGCTGAATTTTCTGTCGACTCAGCGACTCAAATCCGCACCAGAGTTCCGACCGGCGCTACTCCCGGCCCGATCACCGTGAGTACTGCAGCCGGATCGGCGGTCAGCCCAGCTTCATTTTCGATCACTCAAGAACCGGAAGCGGGCAGCAGCGTTTCTTTTGCTCCGACTGATGATTCGTTTGTGCGATCCAATAGCCCAACGAACAACTACGGTTCGACCTTTGAGCTGCGCGTGCGCAAAAGCTCGTCGGCAAATTTTATCACCTATTTGAAATTCAATGTAACCGGGCTAACCGCCACCGTTCAACAGGCGCGGCTACGTTTGCGGGTGATTGAAAGCAGCGTGGACGGGGGATCGATTTTTGCGGTCTCCAATAATTTCCTGGGGACCAACACGCCGTGGCACGAAGACGGTCTGAATTTTGGCAATGCACCAGCGCTCAATGCCACCCCGCTAAGCAGTCAGGGTTTGGTTAATCTTGACGAGGTCGTGGAGTTCGATGTCACCCCGGCTATCACGGGAAACGGAGCATTCAGCTTCGCCATTCGAAACACCACCAATGATCTTGCCAATTACAGTTCCAAAGAAGGCGTGCAAGCTCCAGAATTGTTGATTCTTACAGCCGGCGATTCGGAGCCGCCGCCTCCATCACCATCGCCGGCGCCGGCCATTACGAGTTTTTCGCCCGGTAGTGGTGAAGCGGGTAGTCAAGTGACCATTACCGGCAGCGGCTTTACGGGCGCAACCAGCGTGACATTTAATGGCGTCGTCGCTTCGAATTTTGCCACGGACTCCGATACCCGGCTGCGCGCGACCGTGCCGCCCGGTGCGACTACCGGTCCCATCCGCGTCAGCAGCAACAACGGCACGGGAACGAGTGCGCAAAATTTTTTGGTCACCGAACCTGAGCCAGATCCAGATCCAGACCCGGATCCGGATCCCTCGGGGACGTTCACGTTTGCGCCCGTTGAGGATTCGTTTATTCGCACAAATTATCCCACCAACAATTACGGCGGCGCCGATGAGCTAAGGGTGCGCAAGAGCTCTTCCGCCGATTTCATTTCCTTTTTGAAATTCAACGTCACCGGTTTGACCAATACCGTACGGCGTGCGACGCTTATGCTGCGGGTCATCGATGCCGGCGTCGACGGTGGTGCGGTCTATTCGGTTTCCAATAGTTTCAGCAGCACCGGTTCACCCTGGAATGAAGAGACTCTTAACGCCACCAATGCGCCCGTCCTTTCCGGCAGTCCCTTGAGTTCGCGCGGGGCGGTGGCTCTTAATGAAGTGGTGGAGTTTGATGTCAGCGCTGCGATTGGCGGCGACGGTGTGTACAGCTTCGCATTGCGAAACAGCAACTCCGACCTGGCGAACTACAGCTCCAAGGAAGGAGTACAGGCCCCGGAACTGGTCATCGAAACCGGGGACGGAGATTCGCCGCTCCCGACCATCGCCTCGTTTACACCATCCTCTGGTGGTGTCGGGACGGAAGTGACAATCATCGGCTCAAACTTAAGTGGGTCAAACAGCGGGGCACCGGGCGGCACCTTACGCATCATGCCATTGGGCGATTCCATCACCCAGGGAGTACACGGTTCCACCGACAATGCCGGCTATCGCAATGACCTGGCCGGATTGCTGGAAGGCGCCGGCATTGCCTATAATTTTGTCGGCACCCGCGACCACGGCACGGGCTTCGACGCGGACCATGAAGGCCACAGCGGTTACCGCGCCGATGAAATTCTCGCCGAATTGAATTCATATCTCAATTCCAATCCACCGGACGTGATTCTTTTGCACATCGGCACCAACGATATTTCAGAATTGCAAACCCCGGCAACCACCATCGGTGAAGTCAGCAACATTCTCGATGGCATCAAAAATTTTGACGCCGACATCGTGACGATTCTTTCGAGCGTCATTCCCCGCAGCGATTCCAAAAACGGCGCTACTAACACGCTGAATAATTATATTCGCGACGTGATCCCGGTGAAGCAAAACTCCGGGCACCAGGTGTTCTACGCCGGAAACAATGAAGCGTTTGTCGCTAATTCCAATTGGCCAACACAATATCTGGCGGACAGTGTTCATCCCAACGATACTGGCTACGGGGTGATGGCGGGAGTGTGGTTAAATGCTATTCTCAATTCCTTAGGAGTCACGCCGGGCCTCACCGTTGCGTTCGATGGCGTGAGTGCTTCATCGGTTCACATCGATTCCGAAACCCAGGTTAGAGCTACCGTGCCTTCAGGCGCTGCGACCGGGAAAATCAGCGTGACCAACGGATTCGGTACGGGATTCAGCATTAGCGATTTTGTGGTGACCGGTCCGCTCGTCACCTCCAAGTCATCGGCACCCACAACCACGAGCCTGATGGAGATCGAGCAGATGATTTTGGGGCGCCTGCCCGTTGAGCCGCGGGGCGATGTTGATGCGGATGGCGAAGTCGACCTGGTTGATGTGCTGCATCTGATCGACGGCGGCTCCGATACGAAGCCGGCGGCACAATTTTCAAAGCGCGTTCTGAGCGGCCGCGAGGCTTCTGCGGCGTTGCGAATCGAGCCGATCGCCGTTTCCGCGGTGTCGGCGGCACTAGCTATTGTCCCGCAACATGCCATTGCCGTGCGCGGATTTTTTATTGCGTTGGATTTTGATCCCGCTGCCGTTGGGTTTGCCACTCCGCTTGCCATCGAAAATGACCATAATTTCCTGATTCGTTCACACCTCAGCGGCAGCACGCTGGTGCTGCTGGGTTATTTGAAGAAATCCGGGGAATCGGTTTCGTTAGAAAATGCCTTCGTCAATCTTCCGTTGCAACTTTTGAAAGATGGCCTGAGCCGCGAAGACCTGATCATCAGCCGGGCCGTATTTGTCGCACCCGATGGGACAGGTGGATCCAATGATGGAGAAACTATCGCCGCCGAGCCTCTACCAACCGAGTTTGCCCTGTTTCAAAATTATCCCAACCCGTTCAACGCCGGCACCGAGATCCAATTCGACTTGCCGCAACTGACGCGTTTGAGTCTGAAGATTTTTAATGTCAAAGGCGAGCTGGTGCGCACCCTTGTCAACGATTTGCGTGGGCCGGGGCAGTATCGCATCCATTGGGACGCGAAAAATGAACACGGCGGTGTCGTTGCTTCCGGAATTTACGTATATCGGCTGCAGACCCCGAATTGGGAATCTTCGAAGAAGTTGACCCTGGTAAAGTAGCTTGAATTGACTGAATCGTTCTCTTGATAATGCCCACCTTAATGCTCATTTCAAAATAGGGTAGAGCAAAACGAAGAGCGCCGAGTGAGGAGCGTGAATATGCGCTACGCTCTGCGCTCAATCTTTGCACACAACACCAACAGCACTCAGTCCCCTGATTTTGCTTCCAAATTTTGCTTGACTTTTAGTCGAATATTGTTTATTTAGATTCGACATTTTTGGCTCTTACCGCGCGATTCATTAACCTCCTTAGAATCAATTAAGTTATCGACCGGACGTGGCACAAGAGCGGTCAAGGCAGTTGAAAATGCGTTGTGGGGATAGAAAGGAAATTCATGTCGAAAACCATCCTGGCCGTAATTGTCATCCTGTTGGCGTTGGTTAACGTGGCAATGGCGTCAGGTCCGGTTGCAGTGGAGTCGGAGCATGGAGAGGGTGGTTTGGGGGCGAGTTTGCCGGTTTGGAGCGTTATTCCTTTTGTTGGCATCCTTCTTTCCATCGCGTTGTTTCCGCTCCTGGCGCCCAAATTCTGGCATCATCACTTCGGTAAAGTATCGGCTTTCTGGGCAGTCTTGTTTGCGCTGCCATTCCTGTTCGCCTATGGGGGAGAGGCGCTTCACGAAATCTTCCACATTTACATCGCTGATTATATTCCGTTCATCATTCTCCTTTGGGCTTTGTTTACCGTGGCGGGCGGCATTTATGTGAAGGGCTCACTGTGGGGATCGCCATTCACCAATACGGTGGTGCTGTTTATTGGTACGGTGATCGCGTCGTGGGTGGGAACCACCGGCGCGTCCATGTTGCTCATCCGGCCGGTGTTGCGCATGAACAAACCACGAAAAAGCAAAGTTCATGTCGTCATTTTTTTCATTTTTCTGGTGAGCAACATCGGCGGCGCATTGACTCCGCTCGGAGACCCACCTCTGTTCTTGGGATTCTTGCACGGCGTGCCTTTCTTCTGGACGTTCCATCTTTTTCCTTCGATGCTTTTTGTTTCTCTCACCCTGCTGGTACTGTTTTTTATTTTTGACACGATCATGTACCGCCGCGAAGGTTGGACCGAAAAAGTTCGGGGAGTCCAGGACGTTGACGTACACGCAGACGAATATCACAAAGGTCGAGTACAAATAGAGGAAGAATTATTGGTAGACGGCGATCCTGCTCCCGGATTTCAGCCTGTTATCAGAAAACAAAAACTGAGCGTGGAGGGCCTGATTAATGTGGTTTTTCTGCTGGGCATTGTCATCGGCGTTTTGTTCAGCGGCTATGTCAAAATCGGCACGTTGAATCTCTTAGGCGTGCATCTCCCCACCGAGTTTGCCATTCGTGACGCATTCCTCATTTTAATGGGGTTGCTCTCCCTGCGCTTTACCGCCAAGGTCACCCGCAAAGGCAATGAATTCTCCTGGTTTCCGATTCAGGAAGTGGCGATTCTATTTGCCGGAATTTTCATGACCATCATCCCGGCGCTGAAAATGCTTCAGGCCGGCGCCCACGGGCATTTGGCCTTTATCATCGAGGCGGTCAAAAATCCGGCGCAATATTTTT
>DASWHH010000605.1:0-1960 GCA_036398295.1 bacterium | reverse complement strand
AGTTCAATCTCGAACTCAAAGGACGGCAAGGCACGCTTGTCCTTGACGACGTTGATATCCTCTCGGACAGCGCCGAGGGTCTGGCGGTGGAAAGCGAAGGGGACTTAACGGTGGCGTTGGATACCCGCGTTACTGCGGAGTTAGAGATGGAGGGTCTGGCGCGCGAGTTTGTAAATCGCGTACAAAATATGCGCAAAAAGGCCGGTTTAGATGTAGTTGATCGCATCAAAATTTCTTATCAAACCGACGATACCCTGGAGAAGGCGATTTCAGCGCAATCGGACTACATTTGCCATGAGACTCTGGCTGAAGCGTTAACGAGGAATTCGGCAAGCCACGGGTTCATTGCGGAATGGGAAATCGACGGCATTACAGCAGTTATTGCAATAGAGAAAATTTAAATCATTAATTTGTTTACTCACCCACGGGAAAATTTCGATACGGAGGTTTTGGATGAACAAAACTGAGCTCAATCACTTCAGAAAGATACTGCTGTCGAAGCGTGAAGAAATTCTCAATAACCTGGGAAAATTAAAAGAACAGGAAATGACCTCAACGGTTAAGGATTCGGCTGGTGAGAATTCAGCCTACTCCTTTCACATGGCCGATGTGGGCACAGACAACATGGAACGGGAGAAGGCGTTCTTTTTTGCTACTCAAGAGGGGAGATTTTTGTATCACATTGAGCAAGCGATAGAGCGGATTGAAAAAGGCACCTACGGTTTGTGTCACGAATGCGGCAAACCCATCGGCAAAGAGCGATTGGAGGCCGTTCCTCACGCGCGGCTGTGCATTACATGTAAATCCAAAGAAGAAAAAGGCAAACAAGTCTAACACCAAGGGTCCCTATTGCGAGTCTTGTTAGTGTCGGTCATGGTGGTTGTACTGGACCAGGTAACCAAGCTGTCGGTTCGTTATTTTTTTGAATATGGCAGATCCCACAATATTATTGGCGATTTGATTCGGCTGACATATATTGAGAACCCCGGTATGGCTTTTGGTATTCAGGTGGGTGGGCAGACGTTTTTCACTTTGTTTGCCGCCCTTGCCACGGTGGTGATCTTCGTTTATATCATTAGAGCCCGAGACGAGAAAATCCCGTTGCGTTTTGCACTGGCGCTTATCTTGGGCGGCGCCGTCGGTAATCTGATCGATCGCTTTCTTTACGGCAAAGTCATCGATTTCATCGACGTCGGGTTGGGAAATGCGCGCTGGTATATCTTCAATTTAGCCGACAGCGCCGTGACCATCGGCATGGTCATTTTAGCGATGCTCGTCTTGTTTGATAAGAGTTCCAAGAAAGACCATGAAGCAAGCAAAGTTGTCGCGCAAAAACAGCCATCCTCATCGAATTGACTCACCTTACCTTCTCTGATCCAGATGGAGGAGGATAGATTTTTTAAGTTCGCAGTCCCGCCTGGTAAACAAAAACAGCGCCTTGACCTCTTTCTGACCCATACTCTCGGATCCCTCTCCCGTTCGCGCATTCAAAAGGTGATTGCCGAAGGCAAGGTCACGGTCAACGGGGTTCCCGCCAGAGCCAGCCACCTGGTGGCGCCCAACGAAAAAATCGAGATTCTGATCCCCAAACCTCAAAAGCATGACATTCTCCCTGAAGCCATTCCGTTGAATATAGTGTATGAGGACGAACATTTGCTGGTGGTGAATAAAGATGCGGGGATGGTGGTGCACCCGGCGTTCGGGAACTACACCGGCACCATGGTCAACGCCTTGATCCATCATTGCGGAGATTTGTCTTCCATCGGCGGCCGGCAGCGACCGGGCATTGTCCACCGCCTCGATAAAGATACCTCCGGGCTCATGGTGATTGCCAAAAATGATCACGCCCACCGCCATCTTTCCGAACAGTTCTCGGCGAAAGAAACTGCACGACAATATTGGGCCATTGCCTGGGGCAAATTCAAGAAGAAGCATGATCGCATCAACACTCTCATCGCCC
>DASWHH010000604.1:0-5743 GCA_036398295.1 bacterium | reverse complement strand
AAATTCTTCTTCGTAAACGCTATACGTCGCGCCAGGCGATTCCCGCCGTAGCAAACTCATTCCCAAGAACGTCCCTCCGTTCAGAAGTGCGGGCGCTAGCCAACAGCCGATCTCTATTTCAGTCAGTCGATGGAGCAATCTGAACGTTCCATTCTGTGGTGATGCCCCGAGCTCATGCGAGGGCGATAACAGGTCTTCCATACTAATTTCCGCGGTACTGGATGGCTGCGCATCCAAACGTGATTTGATGAAATTGATGAACCGGCACAGGCGGAAGAGAGTGAGCAAATCCAGCCGGGAAAATTCCGGGGTCTCCACCGGAAAACAGGTTGACCGCTGCAGCGCCAGTTCCGGTGAGGTGAGTAAACCCAGATCTTCGCACTGGCGGTAACTCTCCGTGCCCGGCGTCGCGTAAAATACGCTGGGGCCGATAAGCACGGGTCGTGCCATCAGAAAAACGATGCTAGCGATCATCTCCGCGACAGTCGAACCGGGCAAGCCGAGAATCAGGTAATTCACCATTTCAATGCCAATTGCCGCGCCCTTTTGCACCACACGATCGAAATGACTGGTGGAGCCGGGACGTTTGGTAGCGCGCTGGCGAGCGCGATCGCTGGTCACTAACGCCAGGTTGAGGGCGCGGAACCCGGCGCGCTTCATGTCTTCCACCATTGGCTCGCTGATGTTGGCGGCGGTGATGCCGTTCATCGCCAACAGCTCGACTGGTTGACCGCCAAATTCTTCACAAATGGCGGACAGAATGGCCCGCGCGCGCTTTTGATCAAAGGTAAAGTTGTCGTCTTCGATATCAAAAATCTCGACGCCAAAGTTGTCGCGGCACAATTTCATTTCATCGATAATGGCGGGGATGGAACGGGTGCGATATTGGCGGCCGGCAGTGAGGAAAATCGAGCAGAAGGTGCAGCGATAGGGACAGCCGCGGCTGGTGACGAGCATGGTCAGGCGTTTGCCGCCGATAGTGTAACGCTGGGGATCGATCAGGTCCCGTGCTGGCAGCGCCAGGGCGTCGAGGTCGTCGATGCGATCGCCGCGCTCGGGAAGATGGAGCCTGCCATTCACCTTGTAGCCGATGCCCGGCATCGCAGCCAGGGCCGATTGCTTATCAGAGGTCAGAGCTGCCACCAGAGCCGGCAGCGTGCGTTCGCCTTCGCCCAGCAAAACGAAGTCGACGTTGGCGTTCGATAGCACCTGTTCGGGACACGCATTAACATGGGCGCCGCCTAAAATCACGGGACGCTGGGAATCCAGCTCTTTGGCAATCGCAGCGACCCGCAGTGCTTCCCGGTAAAATGGCGTGAACAGGGAAGACACACCGACGATGTCGGCCCTTGAAACGCGAATGCGCTCGCGAATCTCATCCCAAGGTAAGCCGTAATGACGAAAATGGCCGTACAATTTGTACGGACTCACATTTTCCGGGCGATAATATCTTTGCAAATAGGCAAATTCTGTTGGCAGTGGCAGAACACTTTTTTTCTCAGTAGCCTGACAGTCGAGTAGCTCTACGGAAAAACCGTTTTGCCGCAGCGCCGATGCCAGGTATAACAAGCCCACGGGTAGGGTGCGAATCGAGGTTTGATAGAAATCTGCAACTGGCGGTTGAATTAATAGTATTTTCATAGCACAATTTGACCGCGATTGCACGACGCGGCAGAGCCGCAACCAAATGCAATCAGCACAAATCCGACCCCGAAGCGTCGGGGTCACCGTCATTAGATATTCGAATTTGGAATTTGCCCCGCACCGTGTTTTATGAAACATAATGAAGCGTGATGCCACAAGGCGGCATTTCTTATTTCGAATTTCGACATTCGAACTTTCAAGTCATTCGTGGCATACATCGCACTAGCAGGCGATGACACGCAGCTTGTCTAATTCGAGCATGTCGCGTTTAGGGACCATGATTTCCTGGCTTCAAGATCACGCCCTTGTTTTGCCGGCCGTTCATTTTGATGGTCAGGGGATTGGAAAAATGCAGGTGCCGGGCAAAATACAGCGCCTCCCGGGGCTCCTGATCGAGCAGCCAATTCCAATCGATAAAATTCTGATCGTCATCGGAACTGATGCTAAAGTAGCCGACGCTGAAGGACGTGAGGTTGTGAAAGAAATGCGAGCCCTGCGATGGCGCAACACTCATGTTTTTGAAACCCGTTTCCACAATTGCACAGGCACCAGAAATGTGCTCCCACTTGACGGGGATCCCCAAAAACGGATCAAGCGAGCCCCAACGCCCAACGCCAACCAAAACATACGGGCGGTTTGCCGCCAGTAGTTTTGAATTGAAAATGCTGACCTCCTTCGCCACCTCGTGGCTGCGCAGGCGATCGAAATCGTTGATGTCAACCATGACCACGTCGTGGATGTCGTCGATAACGCCGTTGCCGAGCACACTGTTGCTCCGGCAAATCAATCTGCCAATGGCAGTTTCATCAATATCCAACACGTCGAATTCGTGACGCAATGCCAGCGGGCGCAACTGCAGGAAGGCAAACTCTTTTGGTCTGTTTTCGGGGCCGGAAAGGCTCACGGCAAACTCAATCTCCACCGGTGTACCCAGGGACCACTCACCCATTTCCAGCAGCATCTCCAAAATCTCCGGTAGTGGAAACAACCGCTGTTTCAAAATCGGAGCGAATGTCACCAGGCGTGGCCCGCGGCGTGAGATGCCATCGTAAATGGTGTTGTTCTCGTGGGAATAGGTCGAGCCGACGTACTTCAGGGTACCATCTTTCTCGGCGACCTCCAACTCACAACTTTGCAGCAACCTGAACATATCCGCAGTCGTGCTGAACTCAGAAAGGTGTCCCTCGAGATTCAACGCATAAAAACTCTGCTGGTTGTTTTTCAAGGATTCGGTCACGGTATAAAATTGTGGCAGTTGATTCGGATACTTGGGAGAAAACTTCACACACAGTCCACCGTCTACAACCGTTTTCCCCAGACCCAGCGCCACGATGGCCACACCGTCGGTGGATTTCTGAGGCGTTATCGGATAGAAGTTGTACGATTTGGCCACACCTGCGCAGTCGGGATAAAAGCGATTCTCGTGCTGCGAACCCACCAGCTTCTGAATGACCACCGCCATTTTTTCTTCTTCGAGGCGATAGGAGGTGACTTTGAAATAATCCTTGGCGTTCTGGAAAAAGGTTGAGGCATAGACCCGCTTGATGGCATTCACCAACTGCTGGAGCCGCTGGCGATGATCTTCGTTGTTGTTCGGCAACATGTAGGTCTTGTAGACGCCGGCAAAGGGATAGTACTGGGAATCTTCCATGAGGCTCGATGAACGGACCGCTAACGGGATTTTGATGATATCCAAAAAATCAGCCAGGTCCTGCTCAACCGTTTTGGGGAAACGCGGTGCCTGTAAAAAGCGTCGGGTAATTTCATGATCGTCAGTGGTGTGCAGCGCAAAATCGCGCAGATTGTTTTCGTCCAGAAATTGGTCAAAAACATCCGTTCCCAAGACCACGGCGGGCGGAACATAAATCTCGACGCCCGTGAATTTGTTGTGAAGCTGGTAGTTGTAAATCAAGCGGTTCACGAAAGTCAAGCCGCGGGCCTTGCCGCCGAGCGAGCCGCGACCGATACGGGCAAAGCTGCTGTACGGGTAAAACGTCTCGCGGCTGAAGTCGGTAATCATGCCGCGCTGGCGGACACGGCGGTATTCACGCAGCGAAGCGATCAAATCCTGGCGTAGTTCTTCATCGGTGGCGTAGTCAGAGACGCGCCGCGGGCGCAACCGGTGCGCCAGGCCAAACTCGGTACGGGCCTTCAGCCAGTTGGAAAAATGATTGCGTTCACCATGAAATTTGATGCTCTCTTCCGGGACCGTGTGCAGCAGGCGTTCCAAGGATCGCAAATCCGTGGCCCGACCCACTTCACGTCCATCGTGCGTGCGAAAAACGAAATCCCCGAAACCAAATTGCGACAGCATAAAATGACGCAACTCGTGCAAAAGCGTCGGGGAATCCTTGAGCAAGAAGGCAGCGCCAATCTCGTGGGCCTTCTGGGCATTTTCTTGAACATACGATTGCAGGAGAATTGGGATATCTGCAAACTCCTGCTTCACCCTTCGTGCGAATTCTAATCCGGCCTCGGGGTCCTCTTTACCGCCATGCCTAAAATCGACGTCAGAGATGATTCCCAAAATATATTCCTTGTACCTGGAAAAGTACTCCCAGGCCTCTTCATAATTCGTGCACAACAGAATTTTTGGCCGAGCCCGCATGCGTAAAAATTTATGCGAAAGATTGATACCCTCGGAAATGAGACGTTGTGCCTGGTTGAATAGCTCTTTATAGATGATCGGCAGCAGGGACGAGTAGTAGCGCACCTGGTCTTCGATGAGAATGATCGCCTGGACACCGACGATGCTGGTATCTTGCTCGACGTTGGTGCGGTCTTCCAGGTATTTGATGATGGCGATGATTATACGAAAATCACCTTGCCAAACAAAAACATGGTCGAACATTGACGGTTTGTGATAAAGCAGCATCTCGGAGAGCTCGCGGTGATCATAAGCCAGGAGCACAATGGGAATGTTCAGCCCGGACTCACGGACCAATCGCGCAAATTCGTAAGCTGGCAAATCTTTGATGTGTAGCGTTGTTATGATCAAATCGTAGCGCTTTTCGGCCTTCGCCAGCGCAATCGCTTCGTGGCCGCTGGACACGCGGGTGATGTCGGGAGTGAGGCTGAGGTTCAAGTCGCGGTATTCCTCCCGAAGCAACTCGTACAACCGGCCATCTTCTTCAAACAAAAACAGATCGTACAGACTGGATACCAGTAGTACGTTGCGAATGCGGTACTGCATCAGGTACTGAAAATCCTGTACCCGTGAGTACCCTTGTGTGAGCCAGGTGGGGTTGAGCGTCTTATCCATATTATTTCGACAGAAGATATTAACGGCAATTTAATACAATGGCCATCCTGAGTCAATGGAAAGTGGCAATAAAAAACCCTCTGAACAATCAGAGGGTTTTCGCAATACCATAATTTTACCAAACCTTTGCGGTTCAGTAAAGCTTGTTTTGAACCATACTATACCAGACCTTGATCCAGCATTGCGTCCGCTACCTTTAGAAAACCGCCGATGTTGGCGCCATTGACGTAATTTCCCGGTGTACCGAAACGCTCGGACATCTCCACGCATGTCTGGTGAATATTCTTCATGATCTGGCTCAGGCGACTATCCACTTCTTCACGGCTCCAGGACAGGCGCAGGCTGTTCTGCGACATCTCCAGCCCCGAAGTGGCCACCCCGCCGGCATTGGCGGCTTTGGCGGGACCGTAAAGAATGCCATTTTCCAGAAAGATCTTGACGCCATCCAGCGTCGTTGGCATGTTCGCGCCTTCGCTGACGCAATAGACGCCGTTTTTGACTAGATTCTGGGCGTCTTTGGCGTTGATTTCATTCTGCGTGGCACTGGGGAACGCACACTGGGCTTTATGGTTCCAGAGCGGATTGAACGCGGCGCCAGGATCGATCGCATTGAACACGGCGCTCTTGAATTTATCCGAGTACTCTTTGATGCGGCCACGGCGGATGTTTTTCAAATCCATGACGAATTGCAGCTTTTGCGAAGTGATACCCTCTTCATCATAGATGTAGCCGTTGGAATCGGAAAGTGTCACCACCTTGCCGCCCAACTGGTTGATTTTCTCAACCGTGTATTGGGCCACGTTGCCGCTGCCGGAAACCAAGCAAACTTTACCCTTC
>DASWHH010000603.1:0-7136 GCA_036398295.1 bacterium | reverse complement strand
GAAAATGGCCTGTCATTCCGGCCTTGTGCCGGAATCCCCTGCTTCTGTGCGGGAACCCGGGAGATTCCTGCATACGCAGGAATGACATGCTACTCTTTTTGGATTTTCCGACCGGATTTCTAGAACCCAATCAGCTACGGGTGTAATTGCCGAATCTATTCTCCGACAGATTTCTCGACTCCGCTGCGCTACGTCTCGAAATGACAATTATGTACAGGCCGTTGATCAAGCTATCATGGTCCTCTCTGAAAGAACGATTTTGGTCGATTCTTACTCGCAGTGAAAACCTGATTCACGCCCGCTGCTCGTCGCTGGCAATCATCCCATCTTTGATGGTGATGACCCGCTGCGCCCGTTTCTTGATCATTTCATCATGGGTGGAAAACACGAACGTCATGCCGGTGCGCTCGTTAAGCTCGCGCATCATGTCCAGCAGCGCTGCGCCGGTTGCCGAATCGAGATTGGCGGTGGGCTCATCCGCCAAAATCAGCGAGGGTTGCGACACCATGGCGCGGGCGATGGCGACTCGCTGCTGCTGGCCGCCGGAAAGCTGGGGCGGGTAGCGATCTTCCATCTCCTCCAATCCGACTTCCTTAAGCATATCCACCACGCGTCGATGCCGCTCAGCCCTGGGCACGCCCTGCAGTAGCATGATATACTCGACATTTTCTTCCACTTTCAAAACCGGGATGAGATTGTAGGCTTGAAAGATAAATCCGATGTGATCGCGCCGAAAGTCAGAAAGCGCGCGGCCGCTCATGTCGGAGAGCAGGTTGCCATCCAGCCACACCTTTCCGGAAGTGGGGACGTCCAGCCCGGAGATAATGTTGAGAAATGTGGTTTTGCCGGAGCCGGAGGGACCGACGATGGCGGTGAACTCGCCACGGCCAATTATCAGATCGATGCCGCGAATGGCGTGCACCGGAACGCCATTATCGTCATAAGTTTTGTCAACGCCTGCGGTGGCAATTACCGCATGGTCTTGAGATTCTGCCATCGTCTCCTCGTTTTCACAAGCTTTTGCGCATGGCATCGGCGGGGGAAATGCGCGCCGCGTGCACGGCGGGATAGACGCCCACAATGGTGGTGAACACAAAAACCCAAAAAGGGTAGAACGTGTATTGACTCAAATGCATGACCGGGTAAAGCAGTTCCCGAAACGTCACGCCGACAAACTCCACGCCGGTATAGTCGATGCCGGTTTTTGTGGAAATATAGGTGCTGATGAGCGCCATGATAATCCCAAGAACGATGCTCACCAGCGCCAGCGCCCCGGCCTCGAAAATAATCAGTTGGGCGATGCGAAACGGTCGCGTGCCGACAGCGTGCAGGACGCCAAATTCGAACATGCGCTCGTGCAGCGACATGAACAGGGTGTTGATGATGCCGAGCGCCACCACGCCGAAAAGGATCAACCCGGTGATGAAAATGCTAAACTTCGACAGTTCAAATACCGCTTTCAACTGCGGAAGAATTTTAGTCCATCCCTGGGCGACGTTACCGAACTGCGAGTACCTTTTCCAGAAATCGAGGCTTTCATTGCGACCGTAGCCGAGGTCAGTGAAGTGAATCGCAATTTCGTGAACGCCGTCGCCAAGGGCCAGCATTTGCTGAGCTTTTGCCAGACGAATGAAAACCATGCCGCGATCCATTTCCTGAATGTTGAAATGGAAGATGCCGGAGATGCGAAACATTTCCTGCGCCAGGTCATCCGTATGGGCCTGCGCCACAGTGACGACGACGCGGTCGCCCAGACCCAACTCGAGCGTCTCCGCCAGTTTGCTGCCGATGATGATGTCCCGCTCCTGAGCATCGGCAAAAAACGCCCCCGCGGTGATAGCATCGTCGATCTGCGACAGATGCTGCTCCGTGGGCGGATAAACGCCAACCAGGCTAATGGCGCTGACATTGGCGGGAGAGGTGATCATGCCGAAGGTCATCACCCGGGCCGTGAAATTCTGAACGATTTCTTCATCTTCCAGACCCGCCGTCACCTCGTCAAGCCGGTTAATCACCAGCTTGGCATCCTGCGTCTCGCGAAATCCCTGGCGGTGAATTTGTCCCTCGCCTAGAAAAGAGGCGGTGGCGGACTTCACCAGGTTTTTCTCCATACCCAAAATCAAGGCATCGACGAAAATCAGGGCGGCGAGGCCCAATCCGATCGCCGTTCCGGCAATCAGCGAGCGCCGCTTGTTGCGCAGCAGATTACGCCAGGCGAGTTTAAGGTAGATCCACACGTTTTGTCTCAGTTGTTAAAATCGGAGTGATGGAGTACTGGAGTAATGATCCGTGAGACATCAGACGTGAGACGTGAAAAGTAAATAGTGAATCGATCAATCCAATTGTCCACTAATCCACTAATGGTCCATTAATCCATTAATCCACCAATCCATCACTCCATCACTCCACTCCATCACTCCATTACTCCAAAACTCCATTACTCCGCTAAATAAGGTTCCCTCAGCAATGCAGCTTCAGTGCGTCCGCATCGCCCTGGCCGGCTCGATTCGCGCTGCTTTGATTGATGGAAATGCGCTGACGAAAATCGCGGACAACAGAACAGTAATGGCCGGGATGTACAGACTGCGGGCGTTGACTTCAGTGTACATTCTATCAAATTCTATGCCGCCGTAGGAAAACGCCTGGGGCATGGGGATGCCCTGAAACGATAACAGGTGATTGACCAAAGTGCTTAGTAAGCAGCCAATGATGATGCTGGCCACCGTCATGATAGAGATCTCGTAGATGACGAGCGTGAAAATTTGCCCGGGCCGCGTGCCGATCGCTCGCAGAACGCCGTATTCGCGGGTGCGCTCCAGCACCGACATCAGCACAGTATTCAATACCCCCACGGCAACGATCAGCAAAATAACGAAGAGGCTGATCCAGTTGCCCTGTTGATCGAGCTGCATGGCCTGGTAAAAAGATTTGGCAAACTCCTGCCAGGGGGCGACCTCCAGACCGGGATTTGCCAGCGACGCTTCTATGGTCTGCGTGAGTTCTTCGACCTCATCGAGATCTTCGGCGATGACGACAATCTCGTGGACGCGGCCCTCGAGTACAAACAATTCCTGGGCATTTTTCAGATGGAGATAGACGGCGGAGCGGTCGCCAATTTCATCGCCAGTTTCGACGATGCCAACGATGCGATAGAGGTCGTTGGCGATAGAGCCATCCGCGGCCTGCGAAAGAATCACGAGTTCATCCCCAGGTCGGGCCGCGAGTATCGTAGCAAGTCCTTTTCCCAAAACTGCTTCTGGAACCGGTATTGCCGGGAGATTGCGTCCAGCAACGCACCTTTTGTCGAAGCGGGTGGCTGCGGCTTCGCGTCCTGGATCGATCCCGATGATTTGAGCGCCCGCGCTGTTGTCGCCGACGGATGCCAAGCCGGCGGAATAGAGTCGCGGCGTCCAGGTTTGCACGCCGGACAAACGCCCGATCTCGTTGCCGATGCCTTCGTAATCCGCGATGGTGTTGTACAATGATGGTTTATCAAGATAGCCCTGGCCGTGAATTTGGATGTGTCCCAGGCGGTTGCGCGTGAATGCATCGATGACGTAGGAATAGGTGCCATCGGACCACCCGATTGAGAATGCCGCCAGGGTGAACCCGCCGAACATGGTGAGGGCGGTGAGGATGCTACGGCGCTTTTGGCGGAAGATATTACGGAAGGCGATTCTGAGGAGCATCGTGCGTCAGTTCCCCGAGCGTAAATTCCGTAAGGTGAAAACCTCGTCGGGCAGGGGTCGATCAAACTCCAATTGCAGGTAGCGGATGATCGTCTTCTGTCCTTCTTTATTCTGTGGGACGAGTTCCATGATCGCCGGAATGGTGCGCTGCTTGAATTGCTTGATGTCGCTGAAATTTAACACGCGCATGAGCGTACCTTTTTCGTCGTAATACTTTTCCCACAGCGGGATGTAGTCACGGGCGCGCACCGCGCTGACAATTTTGCCCCAGACGATAGGCAGTCCTTCTCTCGGAACGGATTCGATATAGAGCATATCAGGCTCGGTGTTTTCGGGAGTGATGAGGCGGTAGTGATAATCTTCCAGCAATGAGAATTCATTCACGAGGTCGTCGTTGGTGAAATCAGAACCCATCCACGAGCTCATCATCATCGAGGGCGGTATCTTGATGACCTTGTTGGTGTTTGGCAGGAAGTTCCACATTTCGTTGCCGATGCGCAAGGTAGCCACGCCCTTTTCCTTTGGCGGAGAAACGATACGGATGAAGGTCTTTTTCATTCCCGCCGTCCACACTTGCATGCGCAGGGTGCGCTCCCAATGCGCCGTCACAATTTGCATCTCCATTTCGCCGACGCTGGATTGGCTGCGATAGAGCTCGTCGATCTTTTTGACAATTTTCGTTGCCTCATCTGAGTTACGATTTTGGGAGCCCATCGGAATCGAGAAACCCAGAATCAGCAACACCCATCCCGCGCTTCTCAAGGTGGCCATTTTGCCCTCCGCACTACAAGTTTGTAAAACATTGCATTTTTAGCAAGGTTTTTAACCGCAAAGAACGCGAGGCTGGCGCAAAGGCGGCTAAAAAAGACACCGAATGTCACTGAAATTCTTTGGAAGACGCCATTTGTTCATCATCTATCTTCGATGTCTTCAGTGTTTAATGTCTATTATAGCCTTCACTATTCATAAACCGCAGAGAGCGCGGAGTGGAATTTTTATGGTTTGAGTCGAAATCTTTTGATTTTAGAAAGTACTTCAGTTAAGTATCTGATTAAAAACTAAAACCATAATTTTGCGGTTAAGTCTGGTTGTCTGCCGCGCTGTGTTCGTGTCAAACGTTTTCTAACTCTTACGAACAGACCCGCCGGGGCGTTCACTTTTTTCCAAAACAAAAATATTCAATTTGGCGCAATTTAACCTATTTTAACTGATTCGAGATAGCGCGGAAATCTAAATCCGTATTCCAGATCAGCATCTTCACTTTCAGCGAACCATCTTCTTGCTTCTGCCAGATCGAAAAATACTTGCCATGATCGGCATAGGGATGAGAGAGCCCGGGCAGCGTCGTGGACATGCCGTATTTCCCCACTTCGTAAACCAGGTCACCACACATCCATAAATCGACGGTGGTAAAGCTGGCGGACTCGACTTTGCGCCCCTTGTCGCTCGCTTCCTTTTGAAGCTTAGTCCAGGCTTCCTTGCCGTTTACGGTTTCATAGAAATGCGGCAGCAGAACTACGTCGTCGAGATAGTAAGAAAACACCGTGTCCCAATCGCCGGCGATGCTGGCGCGTCCGAATGTCTCATTGATTTGCGCAATGGCCTCCTTGACCTTCTCAACATCATCGAGCCCAGACGCTGTTGAAATGCACAGTGCGGACATAAGAATAATGAAAACGGCTGTCGACAGAAAATATCGCATTTGTGTTCCTCCCGTTTGAAGATTGTATGATTCGTATCAACCCAATTTTTCCAATCGCTGCAACAACTCCTTCGGAAGCAGGTAGTGATAAGATAGCAATTTGCCCTTGTAAACAATGCTGAATACGCCATAAGGCGAGGGTGACAGACTCCTGATGTCCTCGCAGGACTTCATCTCGACGACGCGGCTTTTGATGCCAAGCTGTCGCGCCGTTTCTATCACAGTATGAACTGCATCGTCGATATAAGGGCACTGATCGGAGCGAAACACCGTGATCCCCTGTGCAAACCGTTTCGCGTTTTGTTCTCCATTATCAATCATAGTCGGCGGTGGGGCATCGTCGAAGTTCTTCACCAACAGGTTAAATGAGGGCGGCGCTTGCGCAATCGAACTGAAGCCGTGGTGCAACAGCAACTCTTTGCCCGCCAGCCAGTTCCCCGCGCTGGTCAGCATCGCCACCCCATGCAAGCCGGCTTCTCGGGCATCTTTGATGCACTCTTTGAGCAGCCGCGCGCCCAATCCCTGGCCCTTGCTTTTTCCCACGACCCAAAGACAGTGGATGAACATGTAGCCCTTTGCGTCAACTGCGCGCCAGGCGTACTCGCCGGGAATGTACTCAATAAATCCCCGCAGCGGCAGCTCCAACATCTTAATGCGCATCCCCTCCGCAAAGCGCGCCCTGAGCCAGTTTAGTTTTCGCTGGTAGCCCTCGGATTTCGGCTTACTCATGTAACAAAAGAAACCAGTTTCGGCGACGTTGTCTGCGGTGACGTCGATCAATTTCGCATTTCTTGAAGTGGACATTCTGAGGTCTCCAAATCTCAACAGGATGCTGAAAAAGTCATCTCTTTGGTAAACGTACCAGGTATTGTTTCCGGAGCTTTCTTTGGTCGAATCCATCTGGGAGGCACAGCATCGTTGGCGAAAGGTTTCCACAACAGAACGGCCAGCCCTTGTTGGTCCACTTTCCTATAACCTTGCTTTCTGAACCACCAAGCCTTCATCCAAAAAGGTAAGGATAGGCCCCAAGCCACCAAACCTTTGGCGCCTCTGGCTTTCACATCCTCCTCAGCGGTCCGCAGTAAAGCCTTCCCCATCCCGCGTTTCCGGAAGTTGCCTCGTCCCTCTCGCAGCCAAGCTCCAAAAACCAGATCGAAAGGTTTGATTCGATCTAGAACGAAATAGATCTCGGCCTCGAGGTAGCGCTTGACCCGCGGCGGGGCGATTTCATAGCACAGCCGCAGCCGCTCGGCGGATAATTTTTGTGAATAATAGTTTCGCATATGGAAGTGACAGACTATTTCCGACTGAATATGACTTCTAACACCAATTCATACTCGCCTTTAGAATTTGGATTCTCCATTCTCAAAATCACTTTGTTTGGTTCTGCCTTGGTGAAAGTCTGAATCAATAAGCTGTCGTGCCAATTCAAAAACAGAGTTTCGTCATTCACGAAGCTGCAGGTTGCGGTCAAGAAATTTCCTGAGTCTTCGAACCACCAGTAGCGGTAGATTTTCACTTTGTCATCCCAGGCAAAAATGGCGTGGGCCTGGGCCTGGTCGCCGGTTGAAAGAGTTGCCTCGTAGTCGAAATAGACGTATTGGTCTTTCAGCGCTCTTTTGAATGTTGCGGTGCCGCTGCCGGTCAAGGCTTCACTGAACGAGGTTTTGGGAACTCGATATTCGAGATCCCACTCCCCTAATAGAGAGTCAAATTTTTTCATTTTGATTGTAATGCATAGATCG
>DASWHH010000602.1:0-5877 GCA_036398295.1 bacterium | reverse complement strand
CATTCTGTTATAACCAGCGGCACCCATCCCAGCGTCAACGGCATAATTTCCAACAATTGGTTTGATGTGCAAACGGATAAAGAGGTCTATTGCGTGGAAGACGCGTCGGCTAAGATTCTTGGCGCTGAAGAAGAAGGGCGCTCGCCCAAAAACTTTTTCGGGATGACGCTGGGAGATGTGCTGCAATTGAGCAACGCCGGCCAATCCAAAGTAATATCGCTATCCCATAAGGACCGCTCGGCGATCTTGATGGGAGGGAAGCTGGCCGATGGCGCCTATTGGCTGGTGGACTCTTCTTTTGTTTCGTCAACCTATTATTTTGACGAGCTCCCGGGCTGGGTGAAAAAGTATAATGCTTCCGGCAAAGCCAATTCCTATTTTGGGAAAAGCTGGGAGCGCCTGCTGCCCGAAAGCGAATATGCACGACAAGGCGCGGACGACGCCCCCGGCGAAGAAGCCGATGACGGCATGGATACTACCTTTCCGCACGTCATCGATGGCGGTGAGAAGGAGATGAATGATGCCTATTTTGACGCACTGCGCAAATCGCCGTTTGGGAATGACCTGTTGGTGGATTTCGCGAAGACAGCCTTGACTGCCGAGAGCTTGGGGCAACGAAATGTCACCGACATTCTTTGTGTTGGCTTCTCCGCAAATGACGGCCTGGGCCACGCCTATGGTCCCAATAGCCACGAAGTGATGGACATGACCATCCGCACCGACCGGGCATTGGAGGATTTGTTTCGCTTCATAGATCAAAAAGTAGGGCTCGCCAACTGTACCCTGGTGTTGACCGGCGATCACGGGGTCGCCGATATGCCTGAGTCAGTTCGAGCTCACAATCCCCATGCCGATGTACGCCGGGTCATCGTCGAGGATATTGTAAAGGCATCCGAAAAAGCATTGGACCAGGCATTTGGCGCGCTGGATGACGGGCTAACCTGGATTATGGCCAACGAAGGGACGAGCATCTATTTGAATCCCATCGTTTTATCCAAAAAAGGAGTGATGTCGGAAGCTGCCGAAAATGTTCTAAAGCATTTCGTTCAACAACAGCCACATGTCCAGGCGGTCTACACCTGGACGCAACTGGCAAACGGATGGGTGGGGGACGAATTAGGGCAGCGCGCCCTGCGCAGCTTCTTCCCCACTCGCTCGGGAAGCGTTTATTTTCAATTGCACCCCTACGATCTGGATAGTGACGATCCCGCCGGCACCAGTCATGGATCGACGTGGAGCTACGACAGCCATGTCCCGATGCTGTGGTACGGTGTGGGCGTTCAGCCGGGCGTGTATTACGAACCGGTCGCTATTGTCGATATCGCACCAACCCTGGCTGCACTTTTGCAGGTTCAGTTCCCCGGGAGTGTGCAAGGAAAAGTGTTAGAGCGGGTATTAAAATAACGGAATACTGTTTGCTTTAAAGCTTAATCATTGAGGTATTACTCGAGGGGAGGCTAAGAATGCTGAAATCATCCCTATTTGGTTTTTTGCTGCTCTGTTTGCTGATTTTCGTCCTGAATTGTAGCCGTAAGTCGAACAGCGAGGACTCAATAGTGAAAATCAAACCATCGGCGGTCACCGAACCCGTAACCAAGGATTCGGACGATCCTGCCATTTGGCTGCACCCAACCGACCCCGCCCTGAGTGTGGTCCTCGGCACGGATAAGGGTGGTTACCTGTTTGCCTTCAATCTGCAAGGGAAAAAGATCGATTCGGTGCGCCCCGCAGCGCGCGCCAACAACGTGGATGTGGAATACGGCTTTATGATGGGCGGACAATCCATCGATATTGCGGCCGTTACCGATCGTGATGGCAACAAAATATTTGTTTTCAGACTCCCGGACCTGGAGGCCATTGACGGCGGCGGCATCGAGGCCTTTGCAGGTGAGGAACTGCGCCGGCCGATGGGCATCGGACTTTACAAGCGCCCGAGCGATGGCGCCATTTTCGCGATTGTTAGTCGAAAAGAGGGCGCATCCGGCGCGTATTTGTGGCAATATCGGTTAGACGACGATGGCGCCGGCAAAGTGATATTCACCAAGGTACGGGCATTTGGCGAATGGAGCGGTCTCGACAAAACAGGAGAGGGTGAAATCGAGGCGGTGGCTGTGGATGACGAGTTGGGATATGTCTATTACTCGGATGAGAAATCTGGAATTCGCAAATACCGCGCAGACCCTGACGCCCCGGATGCCAATCAAGAGCTGGCACTATTTGGCACCAGTGGGTTTCAACAGGATCGCGAAGGCATTTCTATCTATCGGGTGAGCGATGGTACCGGCTACATTATCGTTTCGGACCAATCTGCCAATATGTTTCATTTTTTTGCCCGCGAAGGCACCTCTGTCAATCCCCACGAACACCCGTTGGTTGCAACGCTTTCGCTCTCAACCGCTAATAGCGATGGTAACGATGTCACCAGCGCTTCACTGGGCGATGCGTTCCCGGACGGACTGTTTATCGCCATGTCGGATGATCGTACCTTTCAACTTTATTCATGGTCGGATGTTGCCGGCGACAGCCTGACGATTGCCCCCAATGGCCAACGGTTGAATTAATCGTTGCGAACGACACCCTGGTCATGGCTGCATTCATGCGACGGGGACCAGGGCAACTGCCTTGCAAACTGTGATGACCCCAGACTCGCTCCTCAAGATGTGCCAGATCCGCAAGACCTTCCCCGGTGTGGTGGCGCTCGACAACGTCGATTTTGAGTTGCGCAAAGGCGAGGTGCACATTCTGCTGGGGGAAAATGGCGCGGGAAAATCCACGCTCATGAAAATTTTGAGCGGCGCTTATCAGAAAACCTCCGGCCAGATCTTCCTGAATAGTAAAGCCATCGAAATCAAGTCTCCCAAGCACGCTCAGCAATTGGGGATCAGTACAATTTATCAAGAATTAAACTTGATCCCGAGTCTATCAGCGGAGGAGAACATTTTTCTGGGACGTGAGCCCACCCGGTTGGGCGGCTTTATTAATCACCGGCGGGTATCTGATTCTGCCGGTGAGATTTTGAAGGAGTTGGGAATTCGATTGGATTCCCGCGCGCGGGTCAAGGATTTGGGTATTGCTGAAAAACAAATGGTGGAGGTCGCCAAGGCACTCTCGTTGGAGTGCAAAATCCTCATCATGGATGAACCCACTTCAGCACTGGCCCAGCACGAAATCAAGGAACTGTTCGCGGCCATTCGCCGCCTGAAGCAAAAGGGAGTGTCGATAATTTACATTTCCCATCGTTTGGAGGAATTATTCGAGATCGGTGACCGGGTCACGGTGCTGCGTGATGGCCGTTTTGTCGGCACGCGCACCATTAGCGAGGTCGACAAAATCGATCTCATCAAAATGATGGTGAACCGCGACCTCGTCGAGCAATTTCCCAGGGTGAAGGCCCAGGTTGGCGAAGAAGTATTGCGCGTGGATGCGTTAAATGTCGCCGGCGTATTGCATGATATCAATTTCAAACTTCACAAAGGGGAGGTACTTGGTCTCGCCGGGCTGCTCGGATCCGGACGCACAGAATTGGCGCGGACGTTGTTCGGGTTGCGCCGTGTAGAATCGGGGAAAATCTTCATCAAAAACCAGGTGAGGGCGATCGCGAATCCACGCCACGCCATTAACCTCGGGATTGGATTTCTCACGGAAGACCGCAAGTCCGAAGGTTTAATTTTAGGACTATCGGTAAAGGATAACATCGTTCTTCCCATCCTCGATTTATTGACGCGCTGGGGTCTGCTCAATCAAAAAAGAGCGACCGCAACGGCAGAGCAGTTTGCCGGCAGTCTGCGGATCAAAACTCCAGACGTGAACCAGAAAGTCCAACACTTGAGCGGGGGCAATCAGCAAAAAGTCGTATTAAGCAAATGGTTGTGCTCCAACGCCGACATTTTCATTTTTGATGAACCAACTCGCGGGATCGATGTCGGCTCGAAGGTGGAAATCTATCAATTGATGAATCAGCTTACCACGCAAGGGGCGGCGATTATCATGATTTCATCGGAGCTGCCAGAGATTTTAGGAATGAGCAACCGCATTTTGGTGATGCATGAAGGACGAATCACAGGTGCATTCAACGCAGCGGAAGCGACTCAGGAAAAAATTCTGAACTGCGCCCTGGGGGAATCGCATGACAACTAAAGAGTTCCTTGTGCATTACGGTCGACAATTCGGAACGGTACTGGGGTTGGCCGTTCTTTGCTTCATTCTCTGGGTGATGACCCCCTATTTTTTCACCGTCTCAAACCTTTTGAACATAGCCTTGCAGACTTCCATCAACGCCATCATCGCCGTTGGGATGACGTTTGTCATTATCACTGCCGGAATCGATTTATCGGTTGGCTCGATTCTGGCATTTGCTGGCATAGTGATGGCAGGCGCGCTCAACGCGGAATTGCCGCCGTCGCTTGCCATCGCCATCGCGCTGGGAGTCGGTACGCTTTGTGGCGCCCTCAATGGTCTCCTTATCACCTACGGTCGTCTGCCGCCGTTTATTGCCACCCTCGGGATGATGAGCGTAGCGCGGGGCGCGGCCCTGGTCTTCACCCAGGGTCGTCCCATTTCCGGCTTTCCCGAGTCCTTCCGCAGCATTGCGACCGGTGAAGTTCTGCGCGTTCCGGTTCCTGTCATCATCATGTTTTTGGTTTACCTGTTTGCCCACACTATCCTCACCCGCACCAAATTGGGTCGTTACGCCTATGCCATGGGCGGCAACGAAGAAGCGACCGTTCTTTCTGGTGTCAACGTGAAGTTTTACAAAACAGTCGTGTATAGCCTGTGCGGGCTGATGAGCGGCGCGGCGGCTGTGATTCTGACAGCGCGCCTCAATTCCGCGCAGCCCATTGCGGGCTTTATGTATGAGCTGGACGCCATTGCCGCTACCGTGATTGGGGGAACCAGTCTCATGGGAGGTGAGGGCACCATTTTCGGAACCCTGGTCGGGGCGTTTATTATGGGAGTGCTGCGTAACGGCCTGAATCTGCTTGGGGTATCCTCATACATCCAGCAAATCGTGATCGGCGGCGTTATCATTCTCGCCGTTTTGACCGATACCGTTTTGAAACGTGTTCGAAAATAAGGTCTTCGGATAGAGAATTTCAAAAATTCCTTGACAATGGGGTTCAGATGTATATATTAGGCATACCAGGTATAATTAATATTCCTGATTCTGGGTGACTAAACGGAAGCGCTGTTTTGGCTATTGACTTGAAAAACCCTGACCCGCTCTATCGCCAGATAGTCAGCGACATCATATCTCAGATTAGATCAGGCAAGCTAAAGGCGAACGAACAGATCGAATCCCACCAAAATCTTGCCAAAAATTACAACGTCAGCTTAATCACGGTAAAGCGAGCCCTGGCTGATTTAATCAACCAGCGCGTTCTATTCAGTCGCGTGGGCAAGGGAACGTTTGTCGCCCACGCACCTCTGCCAGCCCCTCGTCAAAAGCGCAAGACAATTGGGATTGTTCTACGTGATCTGAAAAGCCCGTTTTTTTCACTAATTGTTCATAGCCTGGAAGAGAAACTCTACAAGTTAGGGTACAATATTCTGGTTTCGACCTCGTCAAACCGAGTGGAAAAGGAAGAGGATCTCATTCATCATTTCCGAGACCTGGGAGTCGATGGCTTAATGATAGCATCGATGGCGCACACCTATCGCGCCGGGCCCGCCATTCGCAAACTTCATGAAGAGTCGTTTCCCTATGTGATGGTGTCCTATGTTGAGGACGACGACATTTATTTCGTAGGTACGGATCATGAGGAGGGTGCGTTTCTGGCAACGGTTTACTTGCTCGACCTCGGATATGAGACCATCGGTTATATCAATGGCGAGGGAGGCAACTTGATTGGCGAACTCCGCAAAAAAGGCTATCTGCGG
>DASWHH010000601.1:0-5336 GCA_036398295.1 bacterium | reverse complement strand
GAGGTGCTACTGGGCGGCGACATTCAACTGCTCAACCGCGTTCCCAACCAGCCGTTTGGCGATCACCGCTTCGATCCCGCCCAGACGCGCCGCATGTTCGCAGAGCGCGGCTGGAAACGGGTAGTCGGATTTCAGACCCGTAATCCCATTCATCGCGCCCACGAATACATTCAGAAATGCGCTCTTGAAATTGTGGATGGTCTATTCTTAAATCCCCTGGTTGGTGAAACCAAAAGCGACGATATCCCCGCTGATACGCGTATGCTTAGCTACGAACGTCTGCTCGCGGATTACTATCCCCAAGATCGCACCTTCCTGTGCGTCTTTCCGGCAGCGATGCGCTATGCCGGTCCACGGGAAGCGATCTTTCACGCCATGTGCCGCAAGAATTATGGGTGCACTCATTTCATAGTTGGCCGCGATCACGCCGGCGTTGGCAACTATTATGGTACCTTCGATGCGCAGAAAATCTTCGAGGACTTTAGCTCGGAAGAAATCGGCATCACCCCGCTGTTTTTCGACCACACCTTCTACTGCAAAAAATGCGGCGGCATTGTCTCGAGCAAGACCTGCCCCCACGACCGTGGTCACCACATGGTGTTGAGCGGCACGCAGGTGCGCGAGTTGCTGACGAAAGGTGAGGCCCCGCCGCCAGAATTTACCCGGGCAGAAGTGGCTGAAATCTTAATCGAAGGCTATCGCCGGCAGAACGGCAAATAACTACTGCGCCATCACTTTCAGCGATGGCGCTTGCAGATTCGAAAAATAACTCATACTTTCAATTGGATTTACTCAAGGAGGTTTCCATCCATGCAGGTATCTCGTGAAAAGGCTTGTACGATCTGGTTTACCGGACTTCCTTCATCCGGAAAGTCAACACTGGCGGAAATGCTCGAAAAAGAGCTGCGCCGGCGCGGTCGTTATGTGGAAATTTTGGACGGCGACGTCGTACGTACCCATTTGAGCAAAGGGCTCGGGTTCAACCGCGAAGACCGCGATACGAACATACGCCGCATCGGCTTCGTCTGTCATCTGCTCACCCGCAATGATGTCTTTGCGATTTCCGCCGCCATCTCTCCGTATCGCAACATTCGTGATGAAAATCGGGCAATGATAGGCAATTTTGTGGAGGTGTACGTCCGCTGTTCATTAGAGGAGTGCGTCAAGCGTGATGTCAAAGGCCTGTACAAGAAAGCCCTGGCTGGCGAGATTAAAGAATTCACAGGAATTTCCGATCCTTATGAAGAGCCTCTAAATCCCGAAATAACTGTTGACACATTGGAAGAAGAGCCGGCTGATAGCCTGAGAAAAATTCTCAACGGGCTGATCGAACTTGGCTACCTTAAGGCGGACGCTTCTGACAATGGTCGAACGGAAGCCACTAAGGTTGCGGGAGTGGAGGCAACGGTCTAAAGGTCACTCATCAGGATGCCTCAAGAAAGTCCCATTAACGTTTTACAATTGATTGAAGGCTTGAGCTTCGGCGGCGCCGAGACCAAACTGCTGGAGCTGATCGCGCGGATGGATCAAAGCCGATTCCGTACCGTGGTGTGCAGCCTGGGGATGGGAGACCGCATCAAAAGCAAATTTGACCAGCTAAACGTCAAGTTTGTCAGTTTCAAACGGCGAGGACGCATCGACCCCAAAATCATCTGGGATGTGGCTAAGCTTATCCGGGATGAAAAAATCGATGTGGTGATGACGACCCTGTTTTACGCCGATGTGGTTGGCGCCCTGGCTCGTGCCATAAGTCCCGCCAAAGCGGTTTTTTCCTGGGAGACCATTTCCGCACCGGAGTGGCTGCAGCGGCACCGGTTGCTTGCCTATCGCTTTGCCATGCGCTATTGCGACAAAGTCGTGTCCGTTTCCAACGCCACCGCGGATTGGCTGATAGAAAAACGCGGGGTACACCGCGATAAGGTGATGGTTATTCCATACGGTGTAGACCTTAGCCTCTATCATGTCGGTCGCAATCCTGCTCTGAAGGCGAGCTTAGGCATCCCCGCTGAATCGCCGGTCGTGGGCGTGGTGGCGCGTCTGCATCCGCAAAAGGGGCATCGCTATTTGATTGAAGCCGCCCGATCCATTGTCGCATCTCATCCGAAGGTACACTTTGTGTTCGTGGGCGACGGCGAAATGCGACCCGAGCTTGAAAAGCAGGTTCATAAACACCACCTGAAAGAGCACTTCCATCTACTCGGTTTTCGCGATGACGTAAAAGATCTGCTAAAAACGTTTGATATTTTCGTGCTGCCTTCTCTCTACGAGGGCCTTCCCAATGTTGTCCTGGAAGCCATGGCAACCGGGCTGCCGGTGGTGGCGACCGCTGTAGATGGCACAGCCGAATTGATCGTGGATAACGAAACCGGGTTTCTGTTACCGCCGAAAAATCCGCCGGAACTGGCTTCGAAAATAGTTTTTTTGCTCGATGATGCCGGGCGCCGCAAGCGGTTCGGAGTAAAGGGCAGGGAGCGGGTGGAATTAAACTATTCCCTCGAAAAACAGGTGAACAGTTTTCAAAAGTTGTTCGAAGGTTATGTCCTCAATGGAGCGGCAAAGCACTAAGTGCAGCCCTTTCATGAAAATGGATTGCAGGCCAAAAGGCGCTTGAACGTAAGCGCCTTTTGTTTTAAGTTGTTGAGTTGATTTGGATTTTGTATGGTTTTGAAACAATGTGCAATTCCTATACATAGAAACTGGCCATTATCCCGCCATACCCATTTTCCCATTGTGATTTAGTGTCGATAATTCATTAAAAAATAGATTCATATCTCTCTGTCTGATTTGCGGTTCGATGGCATAATATTTGTTAATCTCCCTTTGATATAATTTTGCTTTGTTTCCCTGAACACCGGTTAACGTATTCGTGAAGAATGCAAATAGTTGAAAGCGCCGTGCCTGACACGCGCACCAAAACCAACCTGAAAGTCGTAGAACTGACGCCGGAGCTGGAGGCGCGCTGGGATGAGTTTGTGGAGCTGCATCCCGAGAGTACCATGTACCATCTCTCCGGTTGGAAGCAGGTTCTCGAAAAGACCTTCGGACTCAAGTCCCGTTGTTTGACGGCAGTTGACCATGAACAGCAGATTACTGGAATTCTGCCGCTGTTTTTAATGAAAGATATCCTCGGCCGGCGATTCCTGGTTTCCAATCCGTTTGCTAATTTTGCTGGCGTTTGCGCCAGCGATGTCGTTGCCCAAAGGCGATTGCTGGAGGCGGCGTGGGATATGGCCAAAAGAGAGAACGCACAGTACGTGGAGCTACGACAACTGGGTCAGCCTTTGGGAGAACAACCGCAACTGTGCACACGCGAAAGTTTTGTCACCTTGATGCTCTCGCTGACGGGCAGCGCAGATGGCATCTGGACCAACCTCAGCTCGCGCAATCGTGGTAAAATTCGTAAAGCGGAGAAATCCGGGTTGAGCGCCGATTTTGGGCTCAACTATCTTGCCGATTTTTACCGGGTGTTTGTCCGCAATATTCGCGACCTCGGGACGCCCGTCTATTCCGCGGAGTTTTTCCAAAATATTATCGAAGTATTCGCTGATCGCGTCAATCTTCTGGTGTTGAAAATGCAAGATCAGGTGGTTTCAGGGATGTTCCTGTTTCAGTTCAAAGATGTCTTATCCGAGCCCTGGGTGTCGTCGCTGCGGGAATACAACCAGTTCTACGTCAACAATTTGCTCTACTGGAAAGCGATCACATACGCCTGTGGCAATGGGTTTGCAAAGTTTGACTTTGGCCGATCCACCGTCGCCAGCGGCACCTACGATTTCAAGCTGCAGTGGGGCGCCAAGCCCGTTCCGCTTTACTATCAATATCTTTTGCACAAAGCGCGCGCCGTGCCAACGGTAGACGCCCACAACAATAAATACCAGCTTTTCATCGAGCTCTGGAAAAAGCTGCCGCTGTTCGCCGCCAATTTCATCGGTCCGAAAATCGTCAAGCATTTGCCCGAACTCTAATATGGAACAGTCTACTTGAAATCTAACAGACTTATCATCATCCCGGCGTTTAACGAGGAAAAAAACATCGCCAATGTCATTGCGGAGATCAGGCAGTCACGCCAGGATTTCGACATTGCGGTGATTGATGACGGCTCCACCGACCATACCCGCGCGGCGGCCGAGCGCTGCGGAGCGACGGTCATCTCGCTGCCGTTCAATTTAGGCATTGGCGGCGCCATGCAAACCGGGTTCAAATATGCCCGACAATGCGGCTATGAGCTCGCGGTGCAGGTAGACGGCGACGGCCAGCACCTTCCCGAGGAAATCCCCAAGCTGCTCGATAGCCTGCTCAATGAGAAATATGACGTCGTCATCGGCTCGCGCTACCTCGAAAACAACGATTACAAAACGCCGCTCATGCGACGAATGGGCATGGTGATTTTTTCCTTCATCAACTCACGTATTGCCAAGAAGCGCCTGACCGATAATACCTCCGGGTTCCGGGCTTATAACTCCCGCGCCATCAAATTTCTGGCTGCCAACTATCCCACCGACTATCCCGAAGTGGAAGCGGTGGCGGTGCTGGCGATGAACCGCTTTAAGATCAATGAAGTGGCGGTTCGAATGCGGCAGCGCCAATTTGGCGTTTCATCCATCAATGCGGTTGCCGCCATTTATTACATGATCAAAGTGTGTCTGGCGCTGCTGGTTAACGTCTTTCGCCCCCGCACAAAAATGGAAGAACTATCATGTACCTGAGAACTCAGATAATCTCCGTCATCGCCAGTCTCATCATCGCTGGCTTCATTTTCGAATTGATAAGAAAGCGCCGGCTGATGGAGAAATATTCGCTGTGGTGGTTTGGGTCGGCAATTGTGTTGCTGGTTTTCTCGTTCTGGCGTGACCTGCTTGAGAAGTTGGCGTTTTTGCTGGGAATTGAATACGCGCCCAGCGTGCTGCTTATCATCATCGTTTTTTGCGGCTTCGCCATCTCACTGCATTTTACGGTGGTGATTTCAAAATTGACCGAGCAAAATAAAATTTTGGCACAAGAGGTGGCGCTGTTGAGAAATGAGCTGCACACCATGAAATCACAACCGGCGTAATGAGAAACGAAATTGGTTCGATAATAATGCCAGCTGAAATGAAAAACATCATGACCTTCGACATCGAAGAGTGGTATCATTCGAATTTGGATGGCAACGATCCCAGGCTGTGGGACCGTTATGAAAGTCGGGTGGTCGACCCGACGCTGCGGTTGGTACAGCATCTCAACGAAACCGGCAATAGCGCTACCTTTTTCATTCTTGGGAAAGTGGCCGAGCGCTTTCCGGAAATGGTAAAAGCGATCCAGGAGAACGGTCACGAAATCGCTTCCCATAGTTACGA
>DASWHH010000600.1:0-2297 GCA_036398295.1 bacterium | reverse complement strand
TGAAGCTCGATGATCGAAACGCCGGACAGTACTATATAACTTTTCAGCCCGGCATTAACTTCTGTAAACACTCCGCCGCTGATCACGATGCCGTCATTTTTCAGGAATTTTTCGGCATTGGAATCAAACCACCAGCCGCCGAGGATAATCGTGTCTTGTGCACGTCCGACCAGCGGCAGCCAGAGCATGGCCACGATCAGAATTCTGAACAAATGAGCAATTACCCGCTGACGCGTTTTCATTAATACCTCAATTTCTTTGGAAGAGGTATTTCTTAAACCAACTCGTGGTGAGACTGATAACCCGGTTGGTGTGCTCTAAATTGGCGAAGGTGTGGCCAGCGCCAGGAATAATTTCAAGCTGCGATCGCGGATCATTTTTGCGAAGAATGTCGCCATAGGCCCATGAAGCCGCCGGCGGTACACTGCTGTCGGCGTCCCCATGGATGATCAAAGTGGGCGACGAAAATTTCTCAATTGCCTGCAAGGGCTTGATCTCGAGCAGCTGATCGAAAAATAGCTTGCCGACATAAAAACCGTTCATGTCGTGAATCGTCTTTTTCCCCATCTGTTTTTCGGGAAAACGATCGGGCAGATCCCGAAAATTTTCCTGTGGATAGGCCACCGGCGCCCACAGCACCATTGCTTTCAGGGTCGGACGGTCTCCGGCCAGCAACGCCGCCACGCAGCCGCCGAGACTAAATCCGAGCAGCCCGGTGTTGGCGGCGTCAATGCCTTCCTGTTTGCGCAAAAACTCCAGGGCAGCCTTGGCGTCTTCGAGCTCCGAAAGAATGGTCATGTCGGCGAATTCCCCCTGGCTGTCGCCACTGCCGGCAAAATCGAACCGTAGCGCCACGATACCATTCTCTGCCAAGTCCCGCGCCAACTGCGTGTAGATGAAATGGGTCTCGGATTTGTGCCCAGTAAAGCCGTGCAACATCAACACCGCCGGGGATTTTGCTTGAGATTTTTCCGGTACGTGCAGTACCCCGACCAATTGCAGGTTGTCGCGTTGGAAGGTGACCGGCTTTTCGGTTTGGGCGCATAGCAGAGAGGCGAAAAGGATCAAAAATGCTAAATTAGTAAAAAGAATGTTCATCAACAAAACCCCGGTTAACCTTATCTTATTTCTGGATTCTTAGAAAGCGGTCGCGTCGATGCACCCTCGTTCGGGACTTGCAATCCCGAACCTAGCTTTTGAAAGGGAATTAAATTCCCGAACAAAGTCACGACAAGGATTGCAAATCCTGGTCGTGCAGTAGCACGTCGAACGTTCCGCTCCCTAAACCATCAAGACGACCTTGATACAACCATCCTTTTTTTGATCGAAAATCTGATACCCCTCCACACCCCGATTCAAAGGCAGTCGGTGCGTGATGATGTCCGTCAAACTGTATTTAGACTGTTGCACCAAAGGAAGCAATCTTCCCATGTATGCCCGCGCGGGACAGCGACCTATTTTGTAGGTCAGATTTTTGTCATAGGCTTCCACCGGTGAAAACGCCATCTCCTGCTCGGTATGAACCCCCACCGTCGCAACGATGCCACCCGGACGAACCAGCTGCACCGCCAGTTTCGCGGCGGGCGGACTGCCCACGACTTCCATCACCGCGTCGGCGCCGCGGCCAGCTGTTGCACTCAGTAAGACTTGGAGTGCATCATCCTTACGATAATCGATGGATATCGCGTCAAATTTTTGCGCCAGTTGCAGCCGTTCCGGGACCGCATCGATCGCATAAATTTTTTCTGCACCACGTTCGCGCGCGCCAAGAATCGCCATCAATCCAACCGGACCGCAGCCGATGACGGCGTATACCCCGTCGGGTTCCACCTCGGCCAGGTCAGCGCAGAAAAATCCGGTCGAACAGACATCTCCCAATAGTAGAGCTTCCTCGGGCAACATGCCGTCAGGAATGCTCAACAAAGTTGAATCAGCCAACGGCACGCGCACGAACTCCGCCTGTCCGCCCGGCAGACCGACGCCGTTCGCCACCCACCCGAAGAGTTGTCCAGCCGCGCAGCGACAGGTGAGTCCTTTGTTGCAGTAAAAGCACCGGCCGCAATTGGTGGTGAAAGGGCTAAAGACGCGATTGCCTTTTTTAAGCATGTGAATATCACGGCCAACCTCCACCACTTCGCCAATGAATTCGTGCCCCATCGCCGTGCCGTGATCGAGACCGTGCTCGCGTTCGTGGTAGGGGTGCAAATCGGAGCCGCAAATCCCACAGAGGTGAACTTTGACGATCACATCAGTCGGCTGCTGAATGATGGGATCAGGAACCGATTCGTAATGAATGG
>DASWHH010000599.1:0-1543 GCA_036398295.1 bacterium | reverse complement strand
GTGCCCACAAATTCGAATCGGGATTGAATCTTGTCGAAGTTATTGGCCGGGCCGGCGGCCCCACTTTCGAAGCCAATCTGAAAAAAGTCCAGTTTGTTTCTGTGCGCGACGGCAAACCTCAGGTAAAAGAATTTAACCTTGAGACTTATTTTAAGCGCTCCATTCCTCATCCTGTACCCGTAGGCGCCGGTGACACTATTTTCGTGCCGTGGCGACGCGGTTTGTCACCTGTGGCTCGTTTGCTTTTATCCGCAGTGTTAACAACTACTATTACATCCATCATAACTGTCTGGTTAATCAATTGAATCTCCTGGATACAAAAAACAATTTTGAATGGCGGGACTATCTCCGCATTCTGCGCAGGCGAAAATGGTACTTCGCCATTCCGTTAGTGCTAGTGCTGCCCCTTGGCGTGCTCAAAGTCGCCACCACGGAGCCCATTTATGAATCCTCCAGCGCCTTGCAGGTTGAAGGCAGCCGTTTGCTGGGTTCGCGTTTCAAAGGCGTAGTGCCGGGCCTAAGTGGTCCTGATCGTGGAGTGAGCATGAAGAAAAAAATATTGAGTTCAGAGTATCTTACTCTTTTGATTCATCGGCTTGAGCTTCACAAAGACGAGTTAATCAGAAGCAAAGCAACTCTGAGGTGATAAAAACCAACTGCGGCATCAATGAACTCCGCGACCAAATCAAGGACAGTATAACAGAAGTTTATAGCAAAGCCTATCCGGAAGCCGACGCTGTAGCTCTGGGAATCTACGTTGAAAAGGCAATTACTCAGATTGACATTTCAAATCCTGGACCGTAAGAAGAGCGCTCTTGAACGGATGTTGGATTGACGATGTACGTCCCTACATTGCAAATGCAGCCGTTTTCATCGCACCGTTGCGCGCCGGCAGCGGCACCAAAATAAAAGTGCTGAACGCCATGGCCCAAAGCAAAGCTGTCGTGACCACTTCCGTTGGCGCGGAAGGAATTGACGCGACCAGGGGAGAAGAAATTGTCGTTGCCGACGCTCCTGCTGAATTTGCGGATGAAACCGTTTTTCTGTTACAGAATCCAGATCTGGTGCAAAGCATCGGCGCGAAAGCTCGCCAACTAATCGAAGAAAAATATGATTGGAGGATCATAGAAAGAGACATTCATGAGCTTTATAAAAAGCTCTCCCCCAATTACCTTCAGTTCGCCTTTCTCTAAAATCCCGCCCCAGCGCATGATCCAGCCTGCGTACTGATAGCCGCACTGACAAATTTCATACGAATTTCATCAGAGCCTTCGGGTCTGCCGAGTGCACGAAACCCGAACACCCGATCCTGATTTGGTGATTGCCATTTTCAGGACATTCATCGATTCGCTGCACGGTCGAATCCCTTTAGATTCGATGAAAACATCGGTTGCCGGAAGCGCGTAGGAGCCGTGAGGAATGGCAAAAAAAGAGGCCGGAAAGTCTATTTTCATAGCCAAATTCCGGCCTCTACAGGGATAGCCGTGGCGTCCCCTAGGGGAGTCGAACCCCTGTTGCGGGAATGAAAGTCCCGAGTCCTGGG
>DASWHH010000598.1:0-6576 GCA_036398295.1 bacterium | reverse complement strand
GGCCAGCAAATTGTGAATCTTTTGCGACGATTCCCGGGCCGGGCCAGCGACGATAACTGTAGTGTCTATTTGACTCCCGCGAGCGAGGGCTTCCAATTCTGAAAAGGCCCTATCTTGCGTTGATTCGCTCACCAGGATGACGCTGTAATTGGGATAATCCTGCTCAAGAATGGATTGGATGTTGGCTTCAAACCCCGGGTCAAGGCCTTTGCAGGGAACGATGATGGTTGCGGGTACGGAAAACGAGACATGATGTTCGGCCAACCTCGCCCGCATGGTTTTTCGAAAGCGGATGCCGTCAAAGATGGAGGCGATGCCTTTTAGTGCAGCCAAAATACCCAAGAGGAGGAAAACAAATTGCAACTTGAACCCTTTCGATAACTGGTGAAATCGAAAGCGGGTTCAATTTAACAAACCGTGCTTGAAAATGCAAGCAATTACAGGTTGCGTGATTTGAGTCCGTCAGGCTTTTTCACAGCGCTCGACCAATTCCGCGACGCTAATTGGCGTGAGTCCATCGCAATCATCGCGGTACACTACTCGCATCACCTCTTCAAAGGTGGTGAAACCTTTGAGCGCTTTGTAGAATCCATCTTCTGGCATCGTCACCAGGCTGGCCTGCTTGCGCGCAACGGCGCGAATTTTTGTGGAAGTGCTGCGCTGCAAAATCTCGTCGCGGATGGCGGCGTTGACCATCATCACTTCATGGATGGAGGTCATGCCCTTGTAGCCACTGTGGTTGCAGTGGATGCAGCCCTTGGCTTTGAAGAATTTATACTTCTCCAACTCACCATTCCGCGGTTGAATACTTCTGAAAAACGAAAAGACTTTTGGATCGGGAACATGGACTTCCTTGCAGTGTTCACAGAGAATCCGCACTAAACGTTGAGCCACCACCGAGACCACGGTTGAAGAGATGAGAAAGGTTTCGATGCCCATATCCATCAATCGTAAGAGTGCGCCGGTGGTATCATCGGTGTGAAAGGTGCTGAACACTTTGTGTCCGGTGAGCGAGGCCTGTACTACGGCCTCGGCGGCTTCGGGGTCGCGGATTTCGCCGATCATCAGCACATCCGGATCCTGGCGCATCATCGAACGCAGGCACGAAGTGTAATTCACTCCGAGCTTTGGTGCGATACTGGCTTGCACGACGCCGTCGATGGTGTATTCAACCGGATCTTCGACTGTCATGATTACCCGGTCGTGGTTGTTCAAATATTGCACTGAGGCGTAGAGCGTGGTGGTTTTACCGGAACCAGTCGGTCCGGTAATCAGAATGATGCCGGTGGGATGTTCCAGCATTTTAAGGTACTTTTCCAGGTTAGCCGGCGAGAAGCCAATTTTGTTAATGTCGATGAGAGAGCTACGCCGGCTTTGCACGCGAATGACAATGTTCTCGCCCCAGATTGCCGCGAAGGTAGAGATACGCAAATCAAACTCTCTCTTCATAATGCGCGCCTGAATGCGACCGTCCTGATGGCGGCGGCGTTCGGCGATATCCAGGCCGCAAATGGCCTTGATGCGACTGGCTAATTTGGGCGCCATGGAGATCGGCAGGTCGGTTTTATGATGCAGCACACCGTCGATGCGATAGCGAATGCGCAGGAAACGGTTTTGTGGTTCGATGTGAATGTCGGTGGCCCGCTCAATGATGGCGCTGGAGACCAGAAAATTTAACGCATCGATAATATCATCGCCGTTGTTTTTGAAAAGCTCTTGATCGCCGATAACCAGATCCCTCGACGTATCCAGCGCGTCCAATTCCTGCCCGATTTGCAGTTTTTGGGAATAGTGGGCGATAGTTTTTTGAATTTCATACACCGGGGCAATGGCGAGTATGATGTTGGTCTTGAGCGCTTTTCGCAACAGGGTGATATGGCGCTCATCCAGCGGGTCGGCCATGATGACCGTCAAGTCGTTCCCTTCCTGAAAGGCGGGAATGAACTGGTGCTTCTGCAAAAACTCGGGATTAAACTTTTTGAGAAGACGGCGGTCGATGATGCCGAGCGCGGGGATGATTTTGGGAATTCCCAACTGTACGCTCAGCGCGTCCGTCAGCGCGTTGTCGCTGATGGCCCCCATATCGATGAGGATTTGTCCGAGTCTTTTGCGATTGCGCTTTTGTTCGGTAAGCGCCTGTTGCAGCTGATCGTTGGAGATCAGTTTCATGTTGATGAGCAGTTTTCCCAGCGGGATACTGCTTTTGTATTTATTGAGGACCGCTCGCAGGTCGTCCTTTGAAATGTAGCCCTGGTTGATGCAGATCTCACCGAGGGGAGCGTAGAGAGTCTGTTTTTTCTGCAGTTCCAGCGCTTCGTTGAGCTGATTTGGAGTAATCAGCCCTTCTTTGACTAACAGTTCGCCGATCATAAAGTCAACACCTTTGCAATGATACCATCTCTTTCGACAGTAATGGTATCGGCAAATTTTACAATCGCTTGAAGGGGAAATGCCTTTAAAGACAGAACAGCTGTTGGATAAAAGGCGGGAGGAGCTATGGCGTTGATTTGGCCGCTGAACCCCAACCGGGCGGCTCATTCATGAGATCGCGGGTGAAAATATCGCTCATCGTGAACGCCAGCAGGATGGCCAAAAAGAGGATGCCAGTAGCCACAAACGCCCAGGCGAGCCGGCTGCTGTAGCGCAGGTGCATGAAATAGAGGATCACCAACGTAGCCTTGGTGGTGGCAATCGCGAGCGCGATGTAAAGACTCAGCCAGCCGGCGTCATAGAAAGCGACATCGACCGTGACCAGCGTCAGCAGAAGCAGCGTAACAAAGACCAGGAGGTAGATTTTTTGCGGAATGACATGTTGTGCCATCGTGCGCTTCAACTCCGACTGATTAGATAAAGTAACGGAAAGAGATAAATCCAGACAACATCTACAAAATGCCAGTATAAGCCAGTAATGTCAATCGGGGTGAAATATTCAGCGGAGAAGCGTCCCCGCCAGGATTTGAAAACAAGAATACCCAAGATCGCGATGCCGATGATCATGTGAAAGGCGTGCATGCCGGTCATGGCGAAGTAGAAACCAAAGAAAAGTTGCGCGTGCTGCGGATCGGTGCCCTCGCCTGCCTGCGCAGGCAGGAAATGAAACGACGGCCCCGGCACCAAATGCTCGTGGAATTTGTGCGCGTATTCCACGACTTTGATCCCCAGAAACGTCGAGCCTAACAGAATCGTCAACAGCAAAAAGATGATGAGGGGGCGGCGGTATCCCATTTGAGCAGCACGCACCGCCAGCACCATCGTCAAGCTGCTGCAGATCAGCACCGCGGTGTTGATGGCGCCCAGCCGATAATTGAGCAGACGACTGGCTTCGGCAAATGCTTCCGGATACGAGGAACGATAAATAGCATAGCCCAGAAATAGCCCGCCGAAGAACAGAATCTCCGTGACGAGAAACGCCCACATCCCCAGCGTGGAGGCCTCGAACTGCTGTTCGGCGTCTTCGAAGTGGTGTTGTAAATGTGTTGCTTGATGTTCAGTCAAATTTGTCTCCGCAATAACGCTTCAAAAATAAACCACGAATTTCACGAAGTCACATTTTTGTCATGCCCGAATGCCTTTATCGGGCATCCATCGTCCCTGCTAAATGGATTCCCGCCAAACTTGTACCCGCATGTTTTTAGCGGGTAAGCATGCGGGAATGACCGCTTCATGACATTTTTGGGACACCCCCCGGTTGATTCACTTCAACCACACCGTCGGAGTGTACTCGTACGCCTCTTCCGTCACTACCGGCGTTTTCTCAAAATTGTGCGTGGTGGGCGGCGACGGGGCTTTTTCCCATTCCAGTCCTTTTGCGCCCCAGGGATTGGCGCTGGCCTTCGGGCCATATTTTAATGACCACACGAAATAAACCAGGGGAATCACATATCCAACTCCCAAAATCGTTGCGCCGGCGGTGGAGAGCACATTGAAAATCTGAAACTCATCGGGATAGACGTGATAGCGGCGCGGCATGCCGAGATAGCCCACGATGAACTGCGGGAAAAACGTCAGGTGGAAGCCGATGAAAATCACCAGTGCTGAAAATCGCGCCCAGCCTTCGGGGTAGAGTCGCCCGGTAATCTTGGGCCACCAGTAATGAATGCCGCCTAAGTATCCCATGATCGCGCCGCCCACCATGATATAATGAAAGTGCGCCACGACGAAGTAGGTATCGTGCACGTGCACATCCACTGCCAGCGTGCCGAGAAAAATTCCCGTCAGCCCGCCGATGGTGAAGAGTCCGATGAAGCCGAGGGCGTAGAGCATCGGCGCTTGATACGAGACCGAGCCCTGGTAAAGCGTCGCCGTCCAGTTGAACACCTTGATGGCCGAGGGAATCGCCACCAAAAACGTCAGCACCGAAAATACTAAACTGGCATAAGTGGACTGGCCGCTGGTGAACATGTGGTGTCCCCAGACCAGAAATCCCAGCACCGCAATGGCAATGCTGGAAAACGCGATGAAGTTATAGCCAAAAACTTTCTTCTTAGCGAAACAGGTGATGACTTCACTGATGACGCCCATCGATGGCAGAATCATAATGTACACCGCCGGGTGCGAATAAAACCAGAACAGGTGCTGGAACAGCAGCGGGTCGCCGCCTAACTTCGGATCGAAGATGCCGATGTGAAAGAGGCGTTCGAGTCCGACCAGCACAATGGCGATGGCCACCACCGGCGTCCCCAAAATCTGGATGATGCTGGTGGCGTAGTGCGCCCACACGAACAGCGGCAGCCGGAACCACGTGAGGCCCGGCGCGCGCATTTTGTGAATCGTGACGAGAAAATTGAGACCGGTTAAAATTGAAGAGAAACCCGTGATGAACACGCCCACCGCCGTGATCAACACGTTGGTGTTGGCGTAGGTGCTGCTGTAAGGCGTGTAAAAGGTCCAGCCGGTATCGACGCCGCCAAAGACGATGGCCGCGATGGTGAGCAGGCCGCCGATCATGTAAATGTACCAGCTCAACAAATTGATGCGCGGGAACGCCAAATCGCGGGCGCCGATCATCAGCGGGATCAAAAAATTTCCCAGTACCGCCGGGATCGATGGAATCAAAAAGAAAAAGATCATAACGATGCCATGCATGGTGAACATTTTGTTGTAGGTTTCCGACTGCATGAGGTCGCCCTGCGGCGTCAGCAGCTCCATGCGGATGAACACGGCAAACAAGCCGCCAAGGAAAAAGAACAGCGTGATGGAGATAAGATACAAAATGGCGATGCGCTTATGGTCGGTGGTCAGCAGCCACGACTTCGCGCTGAAGCCGGCGTTGAGATAGTTGCGGTTGTGGCCGTTGGTCTCATCCGCGAGTTGAGTTTGGTGAGGCTTGAAAACCTCTGTTGGCATTTTCGAGTTACTCCTTTTTGGTCAGCGATTTGATGTACGCGGTGATTTCCAGCAATTGCAGCTCGGTCACCTGTCCCGTAAAAGTTGGCATCACCGGACGGTAACCGGTCGCGATCTTGGCGTTGGGATTTAAGATCGATTCGCGGATGTAAGTTTCATCGACGATGACGGTTTGGCCATTCTGCAGCCGCACCGGCTTGCCGTAAATCCCCACCAGCGATGGTCCGCGTGCGTCGGGTTTATCCACGTGGCAGGTGTGGCAGGCGAGCTGCTGAAAGCGTTTTTCGCCCAGCACTTCGAGCGGCTCGTTGCTGGCGCCACCGCTCAGCCAGTTCTGATAATCATTCGGCTCCATCACCACCACCCGGCCCTTCATCTCCGAGTGTTTGGTGCCGCAGTACTCCGCGCAAAACAGATGGTATTCGCCGGGCTTGGTGGCCTCGAACCACATGGTGGTGTATCGTCCCGGCACGACGTCTTTTTTCACTCGAAACGCTGGGATAAAGAAGCTGTGAATGACGTCTTCCGTGGCCATGGTCAATTTCACCGGCTGCCCCATGGGCACGTGCATCTCGTTAATTTCGCGTTGACCGGTGGGATGCTGAACGTGCCACATCCATTGCTTGCCCACCACGTAAAACTCCAGCGCATTTTTCGGCGGCGTGTAAGCATCGAAATAGAGAGTCGCGCCCCAGGCAAACACCGCCATCGCTAAAATAAATGGGATCACCGACCACAGCAACTCCAATTTCAGCATTCCGGGAATTTGACGAGGCACTTCTTCCTCGGAACGACGACGATATTTGACGGCGAAGATGTAAATCAAAAAAAAGATCAGCAACGTGAAAAAAATGCTGACGCCCACCAGAAAGAAGTACAGCAAATCCGTGTGGCGCGCCAGCGCCGATGCTTGGTCAGGGAAGAATTGGAATCCTTTGTTCATGCTTCGTTAGTTGTCCGTTGTCTCTTGTCCGTCGCTCACGAAGAATTTGAAATCTGCGTCCCTCTCATTACGAAAATCACGTCCTAGATTGGAGATAATATCGATTTGTTTATTCAGATCTTGTTCTGAGTCTGGGAGTTTCCGTTTTAAGTTCTTCTTGAAAACTTGTCGCGGATTCAAGCCTAACTCATATACTTCTGAGATTAGAAAGAATGCGCAATCTCGAATAGATGTAAGCCTTGATAACAAAACGTCAAGCGCAATTCTGATCCATTCGTGGCGACTGA
>DASWHH010000597.1:0-5831 GCA_036398295.1 bacterium | reverse complement strand
CGGTCAGCGCGGTGAATGGGTGAAGATCGCCTATGGCGACGGACTCAAAGGATGGATGAGATTACAGGTTGAAAAGCCAGTGGCTGCTAATGGTCAGTCGGACAAATCCGCCAGGCAGAGAACACAGAAAAACAGCCAAGCTGTGGCCAGCAACGGTTTTCACGAGCTCGCGAGCAACGGGCACAGCGAAGAGCCAGCCGATAGTTTGCAGCAGCTTCCGGACAAACCTCAAATCAAAGATACTGTTTATCGCCGCTTTGGGTATTCGTTTGGAATGGGAGTGATCGAGCTGGATTACACCTACAACTGGAAATTCGTTTTTCACTCCACGCCGCGGCTGGCTTTGGAAGGATCGTTCCGCCACGTACTCGGCGATGCCGCTGATTCCTATTTCATCATGGCTAATTTTTCTTACCTGCTAAAAGATAAGGGAAAATTTCTGCCATATCTGACCGGCGGTATGGGCGTAATCAATACCGTGCCGGCGCGCAGCGTTGGGCTCGATGGCGTCTCTAACATGGCGATCAATGCTGGAATTGGTGCGCGCAAGTATCTGAAAAAGAATTTGTCGCTAATTTTCAATGCCAACCAGTACACCGCCTTCGTGGGCAAAGGCCTGGCGCACTATCGTGAGTTCACCGCCGGCATTCTGGTAGGCAAGTTTTGGGATTGAGTTCAAAACAATTTTCACCACGGATTTACAAAAAGCAGAATTGTATGGAGGCTTCAGTGAAGCGGGTAATTTTGTCAATAATTTTCATAAACGCATTTCTAATTGCGAGTCCGTTACTGGCACAATCGATTTCCCGTGTGCACGAGTTATACCCGTTCGTGGGATTGTACGCCCCGGATCGCTTTCAAAACTCCATCACACTCGGCGTGCGCTACGAATATCACTTTGATGCGCGCCTCTCGCTCGGCGCCACCCTGGGCTTTGCCAAAGCAGGGCAGGATTTCTTTCAAAAAGCTTTGGGGGCCGCCCCGGAGCAGGGCAGTTCCACCGTTATTTTTTACAATGGTCGCCTGACAAGAATGTTTCCCTTTCGCGGCGTGATACCTTACGGAGTTTTGGGACTGGGCGTCACCCGGCAGCACTCGGAATCCAATCTGACCGTGAGCCTGGGCATGGGCATCAAGTTTCCCATCGGCGCAAGAACGTATATCCGCTTCGAGATGAACGATCATATTTTCGCCAGCGGCCAGGGTAACACCTCGTGGACAAACAACAATATCGAATTCGCCGGGGGTATTTCATTCTTCCTACAATAGGCAACACGTTGTTCTTTTTGATAAACTAATTTATTGTGTTGTCGGCCAGCACGAATGAATGTTATCGACCGAGTTCATAGCGCTGGTTCGACATCGAAACAGAAATGGAGTCTCACAACCAGAGGAGATACATCTATGATTCAACTCCATTACAAGCGTTTCGCATCCCGACTCGTCGGGATTGCGGCTCGAGGCATAGCTTTGAGTTACGTAAAAAAGGACAACGAGCGAGGAAGAATATCCTCCTGGATGGCGCTGGCGGTGTTGGGAGCACTGCTCGCCTGGGGATGCACCGGCGGTGTCCCCGATGACCTCATCCAGGGATCGTCACCTACAGGCATCATCTTCGTGAAGGCGACGCGCACCAACACACTCAATAGCTTTTCGCGGGGCGGGAATTTGTTCGCGCTGGTGCCCGCATCGCCGGACGGCAAGCTCACCAACCTCACCAACCTCACCGATGGCGACGTTGGCGATCCGGAAATCTCGTATGACGGATTGAAGGTGCTGTTTGCCATGCGCCGCAACGGCAACGAACGCTTCCACATTTTCGAAATGAATGTGGATGGTACCAACCTGCGGCAGCTCACCTTCGACCCACAACGCGACGATTTCGATCCGGTTTATATGCCGAACGGCAAAGTTTTATTCACATCGAATCGTCCCGGCTTTATCGACGAATACGACCGGCAAAACGCCGAAGTGATGTTCGCCATGAATGCCGACGGCTCGAACATCGAGCAGATTTCATTCAACAATAGCGACGACTTCGACCCGCTGGTCATGAAAAATGGCCAGATCCTCTACACTCGCTGGGAGCATCACGGGCCCATCAATCGCTTCCCACTGTTCTTCACTAATCCCGATGGTCACGGCACGTTCACTTTCTTCAGCCCGCACAATCACCGCACCTTTTTTCACCCGCGGGAAATGGCGGACGGCTCCATCGTGGCGATCAAATCGGATATGGTGAACGGCGACCGCGGCCCGATAGTGATCATTAAAAATGCCTCCACCGCCGGCGAGCCATTGGAAGACGGGTACATGCAAGTCATTACACCCAATATTCCCCTGAACGGTCCGCCCTATCCCAATGGCGTGTTCAAATATCCGCATCCTTCGCCTGACGGCCGGCTGATCGTATCGTTTGCGCCGGCTCATAACGACGGCGATCAGGCCGATTACGGCCTCTACACCATCAACACCGACGGCAGCGATTTGCGGCTGCTCTACAATGACCCCAGCAGCCACGAGTTTGACGCCGTGGTGATCAAGGACCGCGCTATCCCGCCGGTCATTCCTTCGACGTTGGATCGAAATCAAGACAGCGGTGTCTTTCTGGTGGAGAACGTTTACTTCCGCCAGCAAAACGATGGCCAGGTGCGGCCCAATCAAGCCATCCAGGAAGTCAAACAGGTGATGGTGATCGAAGGCATGCCGAGGCCGCGCGGAGATCGTGCGGAAATTGGTATGACCGAATTCGAGCAGAAGCGCATCATCGGTGTAGCGCCGGTGGAGCCGGACGGCTCGTTCCACATTCGCGTGCCGGCCAACACGCCGCTGTCGTTCAACACTCTGGATTCACTCGGGCGGGCGCTGGTGGTGAAGCGCAACTGGGTGACGGTGCGGTCGGGCGAGACCTTTGAAAAGTGCACGGGCTGCCACGGGCCACGCGGACAAAGTTCGGGTAATTCCAATCCCATGGCCGGACTGCGAGCGCCCACGGATCTGAACGTGCCACCAGGTCAGCGCTTGGACGTCAGCTTCGGCGTCGTCCTCGAGCCCATCATCGCAGCCAAATGCCAGGGTTGCCACAGTGGAACGGCGCCGGCTGGAAACCTCAACCTCAGTCTGGCAAAATCCCAGGATAACAATCTGTTTTCGATCGCCTACGAAAGCCTGATGAACGGCAACAACCTGGTGCAGGAACCGTTCGCGCGCCGCAGCCGGCTGGTCAACATCCTGTTTGGCATCAGCGACATCCCGGGTTCGATCCGGCATCCTGCGCCCGGCACGCCCGAGGCTTTGACCGACGAGGAGATTCGCAAATTCGTCAACTGGATTGACCTCGGCGCACAGTATCGATAAAAGCTTTCAGCGATCAGCATTCAGCTCTCAGCGAAAGCCCCGCCACGATTTTTAGGAGCATTCAAGGAGCAGCAACCGGTGATTTCAAAGATCTTGGTCTTCGCCTCAGCCTTAGCCTTAGTGAGTCCGGCCCTAGCTTTAAACGGCAAGAGCCTGAAAGTCGGCCACAAAGCTAAAGACTTCACCCTTAAGACCTTCAACGGCCAGACTGTCAGTCTCAGCGACCACAAGGGGAAAGTGGTGCTACTGGACTTCTGGGCCAGCTGGTGTACGCCCTGTCGTGAGGAGATGCCCTACTTGGACATTCTCCAAAAGACCTATGGCGGCGAAGGTTTCACGGTGCTGGCGATCAATATCGACAACCAACCGAAGAACGCGCTGGAATTCTTGAAGCGCTATTCCATCAAACTGACGCCGCTGTGGGATGACAAAAAAGCAGTGGTTTCAGCTTACGATGTGGAAACCATGCCGTCGGCGGTGCTGATCGATCAGCGGGGCTGGATTCGCTTTCTCCAATCAGGCTTTAAGGTGGAGGATTTTCAGAAATACAAAATGGAAATCGAGAAGCTCCTGAAAGAGAATCGCCGGAAATCTACCACTCAACAGGCTGGCGAGAAATTAGGATTATAGCACAAATACCTTTACTAAACCTTGAAGGTTTAGTAAAGGTCGTCTGATAAACTAAACGAGGTCATAACATGAAACTCGGTACTCGCTTCACATCATTTGTTTTGATGTTGATTGCGCTCAGTTGTGTGATCGGTTGCGCCACCGTACGGCCCTATGAACGCGAATTTCTGGCGGACCGCATCATGTCCTTCGAGGCCAACAGAGAGGAAGTGGTGATGGAACGCCACTTCATCGAAACCCGCGAGGGCAGCATGGGCGGATACGGGGGCGCGGGTGGCGGCTGCGCCTGCAATTGAAGGGCAATCCTGTCATGCCCGTCCCAATGCATCGGGAGGGCATCCATCATCGCCATCAAATGGATTCCCGCCAAAAGCATGCGGGAATGACATCGACAAGGTTAACTTAAAACAACCATGAAACCAACTGTCATCAAAACAACTGCCATCGTCGCACTGCTCTCGTTCGTCGCCCTGCTGTTCGCCGACGACAAAGTGAGCCTGCGTACCAATTTCTTCAGCGATAACACCGGCACGGCAGTGCAATCGCCGGCGGTGGAAATCGCAAAGGATATCCTGCGGGGCGCGGAGTTTTTTCTGCGCTACAGCATGGATCGAGTGATTGTGCCGCCGATTCGTGGCGTCTCGGCCACACCATCGCCCATCGATGCGGTGACCGGCGCCTCGCGTCCCATCAGCACGGACGACCCGGCCAACCAGTCGTTCACCAAACAACGCAACGAGATCATCGCCGGCCTGCAGACCGCGCGCTTCGCCCTCAGCTATTATTACAGCAAAGAGAGCGATTACACCGGTCGCCTGGCCACCGTGTCTGGCAATTTCGACTTCAACCAGCGCAACACCAACCTGGCGATGACCTACAGCTACGGCTGGGATCGCATCGAGCCCCTGGCAACGGATTCGCTTTACAGAAAAACCTCGCACAATTTCAACCTGGCGCTGACGCAAACCCTGAGTCCCAAGCTCATCGGGCGCATCGGCATGGACGTGTCGCGAGTCGAGGGCTTTCAGAGTAATCCGTACCGGGCGGTGTTCGCGGCTGGCTTGCATCGGTTGGAAATTCATCCTCCGACCCGCAACCGTGTGGCCGGGTTCGTCAAACTCAATCGCTACTTCGAAACCATGGCGTCGCTGCAGGCGGGCTACCGTTTCTATCGCGACGATTGGCAGGTGCAGTCGCACACATTCGATTTTGCCTACCATCAGTACTTCAGCGATAAGGTGCTGATTCGATATCGTTATCGTTACTACAACCAGACCGGCGCGTTTTTCCACCAGCCAAGTTATCCGGCGGTGCAGCAGTTCATGACCGCGGACTACAAGCTTGAGCCCTTCAACTCGCACCTGTTTGGCGTGAAATTGGAATACAAATTGAAAGACCTGGTGAAAGGTGGTTTCCTGCGCTTTCTATCGACGTCCACGTTCGAGGCCAAATACGAACGCTATTTTTCTTCGAACGATTTCACCGCGGACATCTTTCAATTTGGTCTGGTGTTTAGTTATTGACAATTCAGAATACAAATTGGTCGTACCCTAGTTTCGAAATTTTGCATTTTTCAGTTTTCAATTTTCATTTTGCATTATGAATGAAAAACTCAAAATGCAAATTGCAAAACTCAAACCTACGTTAACGATTCAGTAAATAGCAACAAGGGAAAGCAACATGAAAACACAGAAAACACTTGGTTACCTCCTGGCCGCGACGTTTCTATTCGCGGCGCTGGGATTCTACTCTTTCAAGAAATCCGGTCCCGAGGATCTGGGATTTTATCGCGCTGAAATGGACGATCAGGGATTGCTGGAATTGGCCGTCGATCAAATCCGCGA
>DASWHH010000596.1:0-2499 GCA_036398295.1 bacterium | reverse complement strand
GCCACAGCAAGATGTAATGCGTCTCCTACTGGATTATCAGGCATCACCTTCTGTTGAATGTAGGCTTGCACGATTTCTATGATCTCAGGTTCAATTGAAATCAGCGGCAAATCCTTAATCAAATTCAACGTTTGTTCACGTTTGTCTTTCGGATAATCGTTGGTACTAAGCTCATCCAATACCGCCGGGCTCGTTACCACCACATATCTGTCGCGGTGATTATCCCACCACTCTCGAGTCCATTCTCTCCGAGCGACGATTTCCGGCTCGGTCCTGTCTTCATGATAGAAGCTTGGTATAGTAGTCTCAACATAGACTTTAGATTTCACAACCCACTTCCATTAGAAATAGTTATCATGGTGCATCTTACAAAAGAAATTTTGTCCAGTCAACCAAAATATTTTCGCTTGCATTTCCCTCTAATAAAAACTATTCTTATCCCACGAATGAACTCGAAAGGTAGGAATTTAGCTGATGTTAAATTCGGACATGATAAAAGCGATTAGCATTGGTTCCGGGTCGGCAGGATACACCGCGGCGGTTTATAATTCCCGCTCCACGCAAGGTTGCTCCGGCTCACCCTCAACCCTGAAACGAATAAAACGCTCTTGGCGGACGCAATGGTAGAACCAGTAACGACAGCAGCAAGTTTTGCTGCGTACGTCATTCCCCACCAACGAGGAGTGGTTGATCGCGCGCGATACGGTGCGGGTTATGGTGAACGCGCCAAGAAAGTGGTAGTGAAATGAAAATTCGATTGGCTAAAGTGTACCTTTTTCTAATTCTATTCGCATGCGGCTGCGGATACGACAACGATACCTCAGAGTTTCTAAACGGTCGCATGCTGTTTTTGGGGGACAGCATCACCCACAATGGCGCCTACGTCAGCTTCATCGAACATGAGTTGAGGAAAACTTTTCCCGAACGCGACTTCGACATCATCGCCATAGGCCTGTCCAGCGAAACGGCCTCCGGACTTACCGAACCCGACCATGCCTATCGACGGCCGTGCGTCCACGACCGGATCGACAGCGCGTTGGCGAAAATCAAACCGGATGTGGTGTCTGTCTGCTATGGCATGAACGATGGCATCTATCATCCCCAGAGCAACGACCGTTTTGCGGCGTACAAAAATGGCATCGTCGAAATCATTGAAAAAATCAAAGCAAGGGGTGCGCGGGTAATCCTGATCACACCCCCGCCATTTGATCCGCATCCCATTCCACATAAAGTTGGTGACGATCAAGCCGAACACTATGGCTACGCCAATCCCTACTACCGTTACGATCTCGTGCTCGCGGATTACTCGGCCTGGCTGATGACTCTCCATCAACCGCGCCTGCTCAAAGTGGATGTCAACACGGCCATGACCGGGTATCTGGCGAAAGAACGAGCCACGAATGCGGCATTCTGCTTGAGTCCCGATGGCGTTCATCCCGATAGCGTTGGCCACCTTTTGATGTCCCGAACGTTTCTGGGGGCGCTTGGCATCCCAGATGACACCACCGACGTTCGTTTAGCCGCGGCGCAAATCCAGCGGACCGACCTCTACCAGCTTATCGACCAACGTCGCACCGTACTTGGCGACGCTTGGCGGGCGGAGATCGGCCATACGCATCGACATCAATGGGAGGGTCTGCCTGTCGCGGAGGCAGAGCGCAAGGCATTGGAGCTGCGGAACCGAATTCATCAATTAGCCGTTCCAGCCAATTGACCTGCACGTTTGTTATGTTCAAAGATACTTTCCCCTTGCATTTCCTGAGAATAAAAGTTATTTTTTGCTTGTTAATTTTATGGTTGTGAAATTGTTATAGAAGTAACGAAAGGCAACGCGATTATGTCGAATGCAGATGTTAGAAAAGTGATTATCATCGGCTCGGGGCCGGCGGGCTACACCGCAGCGGTCTATAATGCCCGTGCGATGCTCAAGCCACTCATGTTTGCGGGACCGCAACCGGGCGGCCAGTTAACGTTGACAACTGATGTTGAAAATTACCCCGGATTTCCCAAAGGCATTCTCGGTCCGGAGTTGATGGAATCGATGCGATTGCAGGCAGAACGCTTCGGTGCGGAAGTCATTTGGGACGCCGTCACCAAAGTGGATTTCTCGCAGCGGCCGTTCTCGGTGTTTGTGGGAGATAAGGAGCACAAGGCTCACGCCGTCATCATCGCCTCCGGTGCATCGGCGAAATTGTTGGGGCTGGAATCGGAAAAGAAGCTGCTGGGGTATGGCGTTTCTACCTGCGCGGTGTGCGACGGCGCATTTTTCCGCGACAAGGACTTGGTGGTCGTCGGCGGCGGTGACACCGCCATGGAAGATTCCAATTTTCTCACGAAGTTTGCCCGCAAAGTGGAAATCGTGCATCGCCGCGAGGAACTGCGGGCGTCAAAGATCATGCAGGAGCGGGCCTTCAAAAATCCCAAAATCAGTTTCATCTGGAACAGCACCATTGACGATATTCATGACCCCGTAAAAAAGAACGTGACCGGCGTGACGTT
>DASWHH010000595.1:0-2945 GCA_036398295.1 bacterium | reverse complement strand
AAATTGCTATTTAGATGGTGGGGATTGGCGTCGGTTTGCGCCTGCTCAGTGTCCTCCAGTTCTTTTTTGGCGACCTGAATGGTCGCACCGGCGATAGCGAGCAAAAACCAGTAATATCTCTGGTAAGAAAGATGCAAAAAGATGGCTGTACCCAGGTAAGCGAAAATGGCAAACCAAAACGATGCAGCCAGATGCGCGATGTCGGGTCGGATACGCAGGGCGCGGTGACGGAGATGCCAGAGGCGATACATCAACACGCCGAAAATGGCAACAAACGTGGCAAAGCCCACCACGCCGGTTTCGGCCATCAACTCAAAATAAAGCGTATGCGCGCGGCGCTGGCGGCCGAGATGACGGAAAGCGATGTCGGGATCGGCTTGATAGTGATTGGAGTAAAACGGCGTGTACTGTGCCGGCCCGACACCCAGAATCGGATAGTCGGTAAATGCCAGGAATGCAGCCAGCATTTCTGTCATGCGGCCACGGGTGGTGCCATCAGCGCTGGCGCCGGCATCGGCGGAAAAAAGTGAGGCGGCGCCAGTTATGCTTTCCACACGCGTAAAATAACCGGGCGCTGCGACGGCCATCAAGGCCAACATGACGACTACAGAAATCAAAATCTGTTTAAGAGTGATGTAGCGAAACAACGCCAACAGCAGGAACATCAGTGCCATGGTCACAAATCCGCCGCGGGAGTAAGTGAGCAAGACGCCACCAAGGATGATGACCGTGCTCAAGGCAGCGACAAATTTCAAACCCGGTTTTTTTTCGCTCCACGTTCGAAATAACCCCAGCGGCACCAGTACCAACAAGACCTGCGCATAACGATTGGGCTTTCCTACGGGGCCGCCGGAACGATTCTTCCCGCCAACTTTATCCCGGTTTTCGGCATAGACGTCGCCGTGAAATTCATCGAATTCTTCCAACTCATGGGTTCGTTGAGCCAGGCCGCCAAAGGTCTGGTTATACTTGTTAAAAACTTCCTGATAAAGTGACATGGCTGCCAGCATGGCGCCGCAAAACAACAGCACCCAGACGGCTCTTCTTAAAATGGTCAAGTTTCTGATCACGTTTAGAAACAAAAAATAGAGGATCAAGCCCTCCAGGCCATATCCCGCAATCCAGCCAAGTGACAATTCCAAATCTTTTGCCATCAAAAAGGCAGATGCCATACAAACAACCCCAAATAGTACCATCAACAGCAACGCATAATCGACAATCACTCGCTGTTTTTTGATGAACAGGTAATTTGCTAAGGGTAGTGAGAGCAGCAGAGTAAATGAAGCAGCCAGCGCTTCCGGGATACCATGCAGGGTCTTCATAACGACGGCCATGTTAGAATAGAAAACAAAGACCACGGCCAGGGTAGCGAATTCGGGTTTGAGAATCGAAATCGCTATGACGAACATGCCCACCACGCCCGCAACGATCAACAGTTTGTCGGTTTTAAAGACAAGATATCCCAGAATAGGTAAAATCAGCATCAGCACCCCAAGCATCAACATTTTCATGTCGACCGGCTTGCGGTGGTGGCCGTTCCTTCCCGGGAACGACTGACGAGGGATGGTGTTGTTCATGGATTGATCTCAGTAAACTGGTTATCAATTAATCTTCCAGCCGCACTTCCAACAAACTTGTAAGGCAGAAGTACAAGTTCACACTAAATTTCGACTTTCCTGTTTGCCAAAGCCCTGAATCCAAATACGATCTCCGGAGATTGAAACGACGGCGTAGGCGTTGTTTGAGGACCTCAAATCCACAGTGCTCCAGGAATTCGTCTTTCGAGAGCCGCATAAGATCATGATTACCGAGCACAAGATAACGTTTTCCCAAGAATTGTGCAAACGGTTTACGAAACGCCAAATGAAAAGGCAGGTTCCGAACTCTCGCCATCATCAAGCGCTAGCGACCCTGCTAATGTCGAGCCCAAGCCGGCCAGCACACCGACTTTCATGAATTCTCTACGGGAGATCATCATCGCAAATTATAGTTCTGCACTTACGGTGGGCTTCGGTGTCAGTTTCCGGATCCAGGTTTAGCTAATAAGTGATACCTAACCGGTCTCGCTGATCGATAGCCATCCGCAGCAAGTTGATATAATGCCCGGAGTCAAGGTTCTCGTGGGACAAACGAGTGGACTCCTTTAGTGCGCGGTGTACCCAGCAGGTGTAAAACAGCGGCTCAATCCACTCTTTTTCTACGCCGACGGCTTCACAGTAGCGCCGAGTCGAATCAATCAGTAATGACTTGATGGCGGTAGTGTTCAGAAAATTTCTTGTGAATGCTTGCAAGGAATCGTGAACGCCTTGACGGCGAAACATGATTGTGCCGCAGGTTTTCAGAAAATAAAACAGATCCCATAGCGGTAGACCACTCGGCTCGGCGGCTTCCCAATCCACGTAGGCAATTCTGTCGTCGCGGCTAATCAAGACATTCCAGCTGCCCGCATCCCCATGCTGAAACACCAGTGGAAATTTCCGATTGCAGCGACCGAGCGCGTCGATCTGTTGCACCAAGAATTCCGAATGCTCCGGACTAACTCTATAAATCTCACACAACCGATTCAGCAAACTCTTCAGCGTGACCGCCACATCCATCGCATTGACTGAATGGTGGTCCTTCGACTTGAGCGCCAGGCCCTGCAGCCAGTCCACGGTGGCCAGCAAATAGCGGCAGTCGGGCGTGCCGGTCGTGCGCTTGCTGAAGAGCTCGCCGTCAATGACGCGCTGGCCTATCACTGTCAGTCCTGCATGGTATCCCTGAAACAATGACTCCGGAAACGAGCCGGTTTCCGCAAGCTTTTTTTCATGCAGCAGGCTTAGCGCCCGGTACTCGTTTTCCAAACGAGCATTGAATTCGGGGCTACGGGTTAGTTTGATCACTATCTCCGGGTTTTCCACGCGTTCATTGAACAAATAAAAAACGATTTTCTTGGCGTTATAACG
>DASWHH010000594.1:0-3547 GCA_036398295.1 bacterium | reverse complement strand
CATGATCACTTTGTTGATGTTCATCGGCCGGCTTGGTCCGCTTACCATCGCGCTGGCTGTCCGTGGCGGCGGAACGGCAGCGCGATTCAAATATGTTCAGGAGAATGTCCTGATTGGATAGACGCATATCTCGGTACCAATAGGAGCATAGCTTAGATGAAGACGTTTGTGATCATCGGTTTGAGCACGTTCGGGCAATACATGGCGCAGTATCTGGCAGAACGCAATTTCGATGTGGTGGTGATCGACTCGGATGAGAACCGCGTTGAGCGGGTAAAACCCTATGTCAAAAAAGGCATTATCGCCGATGCCACTGACAAAGAAACGTTGAAGAAGATCGGACTCGATGAAGCCGACGCCATCATTGTCAGCCTAGGGGATAGCATCGACGCCAGTTTGCTGGCGATCTTATATCTGAAGGAACTGGGGTGCAGGGAAATTCACGTCAAAGTTTTGACCGAAGACCATGCCAAAATCCTCAACATCATCGGGGTTTCGGAAATCATTTTCCCGGAACGCGACAGCGCCTACAAGCTCGCTCAGCGCATCGACAATCCGAACATTCTTGACTATGTACCAGTCATCGAGGGCTACAGCATCGTCGATTTGGCTCCGCCAGCCAGCTTCACCGGTAAAACCCTCGGCGAGCTGGACCTACGCAACGAATTTGGGGTGCAGGTGATCATCATCAAAGAGATTATCCCGGAGAATGTGGTAGTGATCCCCACCGCCAACCACATCATCAAGGACAGCGACCTGCTGGTGGTGATGGGCAAGAACAAAGACTTAGACCGTGTGAAATCCCTTAAATAAAACCAAAGTGAGGTGTCACGATGCCAGTGTCGTTTTCAAGAAGAGCGATTTTCTTTTGTGGAGCGATCCTGCTTTTTGCGATCGCTCAGCCAGTTCTGCCTGCGGACAACGAGGCCGACTATGCAGACTACATTGCGTCCTTGCAGAACCTACCCGCCAAGGATTTTTCCAGCATCTTGATTGCGGAATTGCATGAATACATTCGCCGTTTTCCCGACGCCACCAACCTCGATGACATGCACTTCAAAATGGCGTCGATTTTTTCGGATAACAAAAATCAGGTGGAGTCGTTCTTTGCGCATCTGCAGCTCATTTATTTTTATCCCAACTCCAAACATCTGGTGGTGGCGCAAGACCGGCTGCGAACCCTGCTCATTCAAGACAACAAATTCAGAGCGGCGAAAGATAAAGTAGAGACCCTGCTCAACCCGACAATTTTCGAGGATAGCAAAGAAGGCCGTCGCTTTAATTTTCTGCGCGACGCCCACGAGTACAATTTGGAGCCGATTGCTAAATTAGTGATCAACTCCTGCGATCAATTTTTGCGGGATTTTCCAGAATCTCCGAAGTCCGAGGAAGTGCGCTTTTGGGAAGCTGACCTCCTGGCCAGGGATCAGCAGTTCGAACGCTCCCTCGCTGAATATTTGAAAGTGACCTATTTGCACAAGCAGGGTCTGTTGGTTACGGCCAGCAAGCTCAAAATGGCCGATCTTTTCACCGAGCGCCTTAAGATGCACCAAAACGCCATTTTGACGCTGGAGGAATTCTTGCTGGAGTTCCCGGATGACCCGCAGGCGCCGTACGCCCAGCTGCGGCTGGCCAAAATTTTGGAGCAGGAAAAGCGGACCTATGTCGACGCTATCAACGCCTACACCGCGGTCGCCAAACGTTATCCGGCCAGTGTGGAGGCGGTTCCGGCACTCTTCGATGCTGCCCGTTTGTATGAAGACAAATTTAAGGAATACGATCAGGCGATTCGCGTGTACACCGAAATTGTTCGCGATTTCCCCAAGGATCTGAAGGCGCCATACGCGCTGGCTGAGGCCGCTCGCGTTTATGAAAAACGCCTGAGCGATTATTTCAACGCCGCCAGCGTTTACTACAAAGTTTATGGCCTCTATCCCGAGAGCCAAATTGCCGCGGCGTCTCTGTACGCTGCCGCTGAAATTCACGAAAAACGGCTGAAGGATTTGCAGAAAGCGATCGAACACTATCGATTAATCGTGGACAAATTTCCCAACGATGACCTGGCTGCCAAGGCCAGCGGCCGCATTGAGAAGTTATCGAAAGAGCTAAACAAATAGCCGAAAAATGGCAAAGGCTGATCTCATTTATTGGACCTTTCTTACCGGCGTCATCAGCGCACTGGCCACCGGGTTGGGCGCGATCCCGGTAGCTTTTGTCGAGAATAAGTCAAAAGTCGTGCGCGCATTTTCGGGCGCGGTGGCCGCCGGTATGATGATTTCCGCCTCGGTGTTTTCGCTGGCGCAGGAGGGAATCGCCCTTAAGAGTGAACGGCCGACCGCTCCTTACGAAGTGATCTTAGGGTTGTTGTTGGGCGCGCTCTTTTTTTGGTACGTTGACAAGCTTTTCAAGGACGGCAAGTTTGACACAGCAAAATTCGGCAATACCGGACGCCGGGGAATCCTGATCTTCATTGCGATGTTCATTCACTCGTTCCCGGAGGGCGTCGCCATCGGCGTGGGCTTTGCCACCGGTGATTTCAATTTTGGTCTATTGATCGCGTTGGCGATTTCAGTACATAACATCCCGGAAGGGATTGCAATTTCGTTGCCCCTGCGCGCGGAGGGCGAGTCTTTCACCAAATGCGCGCTGCTGTCGGTTTTATCGAGTGTGCCGCAGCCGCTGGCAGCGGTGCCGGCGGCGCTGGCCGTGTGGTTGTTTGCACCGCTGCTGGCCATCGGACTGGGTTTCGCCGGCGGCGCAATGATCTACCTCGTCGTGCTGGAGCTCATTCCCGAAGCCCTGGAAGAGGGGGGACGTAGCCTCACAGCCTGGGGCGTAATGGTGGGCCTGGCGGGTATGTTGTTGATTACGAGTTTGCTGGGCTTGATTAAGGTTTGAATGACCTTCACCCTTGCGAAGGTTTCGAACCTTCGCAAGGGTTCTATGTCGTCGAGCGAAGCAGTTCCTCCAGCCTTTCTAACACGTCGCTGCGTTCAACTTCGATGAATTCCCCGGCGCGGGTACGCAGGTAGGTTGTGTCCAATGTGTTTTTATTTAAGGAAACAAGCTCAAACTCTCGGCCCATGAACCTGTTGCCATTTCTTGAAAATTTGCTGCATCGTGGTGTGGTGGGCGAGGTCTTCTGCGACGTGGGCCGAAGTTTTGCCGGAGTCCAAACTGTGGCGGTGAACAGAGTTGATAAGATCAAATAACAGTGCACGCGATGGCGGGTACTCTTCATCAAGATTGCCCATGGCTTCGTATTTCAGCCACCACTGTTCAATATATTTATTGCGATCGTCGATCAAGTTTAGTTGCCCTCTAAGAGTTGTTATTATCAATGTAAGAAGTGCAAAACGAAAAATCAAGCGCTGCATTTTCACTGAGGCGTTTCTTTCAACGAATTTTTTCAAACTCCCCACGCTCGCGATTCTTCCGGACATTATCCGAGGTAAAAACCTTTCCGTTCATGGCAATATAAACGCCGGTCGGCAGGACTTGCACGAACGACAGCGCGCTGCCGAGATTGAACATCCCATCTGAACTG
>DASWHH010000593.1:0-11647 GCA_036398295.1 bacterium | reverse complement strand
GTCCTTAAACGGGCTTCCCGTGGCAACCATCGAATTGAAAAACCATTTCACCGGTCAGAGGGTAAAGGAAGCCATGGAGCAATACCGCACAAGCCGCGACCCCATGCAGTTGTTATTCCAATTCAAAAAAAGAGCCCTGGTTCACTTTACGGTTGACCCCGATGAAGTTTATTTCACTACGAAACTCGAAAGCAGCGCCACGCGATTCTTTCCTTTCAATAAGGGCTTTAACAGCGGCGCCGGCAATCCTCCGGCAAAAAGTTGCGCCACTTACCGTTCCGCTTACTTCTGGGAAGAGATTCTCGGCGTGGACAGTTGGCTGGAGATCATCGGGCGTTTTATGCACCTTCAAAAAGAAGAATACATTGTGGAAGGGAAAAAATATTACAAGGAAACTATGCTCTTCCCGCGCTTTCACCAGCTCGATGTGGTAAGAAAACTCACGGCGCATGCAAGGGCACATCGGACGGGCAACCGGTATCTGATTGAGCATTCGGCAGGAAGCGGCAAGAGCAACTCCATTGCCTGGCTCGCCTACAGGTTGTCTGCGCTGTATGATGAAACGGATGAAAAAGTCTTTGATTCCGTCATCGTTATCACCGACCGCAATGTGCTCGACCAGCAGCTACAGAATACGATCTACCAATTCGAGCATAAAACTGGCGTGGTGCAACGCATTGACGCAGCAGTGAAATCTAAACAATTGGCTGAGGCATTAGAATCGGAAACGAACATAATTATAGTGACAATACAGTCATTTCCTCCTACGCTAGCATTGCTTAGCGAAATTCCAAAACGCAATTATGCAGTTATCATTGACGAGGCACACAGCAGTCAAGGTGGTGAAGCCAGTCGTAAGATGACGGAAGCATTGGTCGGCAAAAATGTTTCCTTGGAAGAATCCGAGAGAGTCGAAGCCGAGATTGAGAGCAACGTTGAAGATGAAGATGACTATGTCAGGGAAGCCATTCTGAAACGAGGCCCGCAGAAAAACATCAGCATCTTTGCTTTCACGGCCACGCCGAAGGCAAAGACCTTGGAAGTATTCGGGATCAAAGATCCTGACGGCAAACCCATACCCTTCCACCTATATTCGATGCGACAGGCGATTGAAGAAGGCTTTATTCTAGATGTTCTCAAAAACCACACGACCTATGAAAGCTACTACCGATTCTGTAAAACCATTGAAGATGACCCGGAGCTGAACAAAAGAAAGGCCACCAAAGCCATTGGCAGGTTTGCTTCTTTGCATCCCACCAACCTGGCACAGAAAACGGAAGTCATGGTGGAGCACTTTCGGCAGGTTACTTTTAAGAAAATCGGTGGTAAGGCAAAGGCGATGGTAGTGACAGCGTCGAGAAAACACGCCTTACGGTATTACCTTGAATTTAAAGATTATATCAAAGATAAGGGTTATTCGAACATTCGGCCATTGGTGGCTTTTTCGGGAACTGTGATCGACGATCTGTATCCCGAAGGTGTTACAGAAGCACAACTGAACAAGTTCGGAGAAAAAGAATTGCCGGAGAAATTCTCAACTCCCGAATATCAGGTTTTACTGGTGGCAGACAAATATCAATATGGCTTTGACCAGCCGCTCCTACACACGATGTATGTGGACAAGAAGCTATCGGGAGTTCGAGCCGTTCAGACGTTATCTCGGTTGAACCGAATCTGTCCTGGTAAGGAGGATACCTTTGTGCTCGATTTCGCCAATCAGATTTTGCCGCCGTGATTTTTGAAATTACCGCCGTTACTTTTAATTTTGCCGCCGTTTTATTTTGAAAGTTACCACCGTAATAGCAAGCCGATTACCAATCCTTGTCTCGGATCCGAGCTTCATCCTCAAATTGTGTTTGTTATCGCAATCCCATGCGGGATGCTTGATGAGATACACAGGCTCAAAGCATGAGAATTGAATGGTAAACTCTTTCAGGATGGCAAATCCTTTCATTAGAAAAGCAATGGGCTTGCCCCATTTGTTAACCGCGATGATGCTTAAGAAAAGAAATGTGCCAGGCGCTTTCAAAGTGCCTGGCACATTTCCCTTTAGAGGAAGCTTTTGCGGTGACCTTGAACCTCCCGGAGGTTCCAAACCTCCGGGAGGTTGGACAATACCTTCCTTAACTACTCCACCTTCACACCATTCCCAAAATAGACCGTGTCGCTCACGGTTTTGTAGACATAAATCAGATCGTACAATTTGGTGTCGGCTTTCATGAGTGTATCGGCGCGGAAGACGCGGACTAAATCATAGGTTACTACGGAGTCGGGAACCGCTGGTGGCGGTGGCGCGTAATTGAGCGCCGTCGGATTGTATCCCCACATCTCAAAGGTCACGCCTTTATCATCGCGCTCAAAGAGGATTTTCATGGGCTGGTCGCTGTAATTGCGGTTGACGCCCCGCAGGATGCCGGCGAAGATGCCGTTGGGGGCGCTTTCGCCGGGCAGGTTCTCAAATTCTTCTGGCTGGCGGTGGTCGGTGACAATCTGGAAATTGGCTTTGAACTGCCAGCTGTTCATGATTTTCTGGGCGCTGTCCGAGGGCACAGGAAAATAGATCGCTTCGGAGGGATAGGTTTTCACCAGATCGTCCTCGCCGAAACCGTTGCCGGTAGCATCGATGATGTCTAATCGCGTCACCAGGGTTTCCGCAACAAAAAATTCGAACATGAAAAAGTCGATTAACTCTTTGTCGGTAATCGTCACCACCGGCACAGAGATCTTATCCACGGTGATTCTATTTCCCTCCTGTGAAAAGAGGTTGAGGGACATAAAAACGGCCCAGGCCGAAACAGCCATAGCAACCATAAACTTGAATTTCATCTTGCGCTGCTCCTTGAAATGCTCCTTTGCAGGTTCATCCATTCCGCGTAATAGCTCCGAGCCTGATCGAATTGCCCGGTCCGTTTCAAAGCTTCGACCATGAGCTGATAGGCTTGCATCTGTTCATTCTGATCGAGTTGATCCGGCGCGGTCAACGCCTGGCGGCAATTGTCCATCACCATGTTGGGATTGTTGCGCGCGAGCTTGGCCAGCTCCAAAAAACTCTTGGCGCGGCTCTCCCAGTCGATGGCCACGGCTTGTTGAAAGTAAGTGAAAGCAAACTTGCGGTTTTTGTTGTGATGTTCCAGGCCTAAATTGTGGCACATGATGCCGTAACTGTTGAAATATTTTCTATAAGTAGAATCAACCGGCGCGCCGCTCTCGCCTTTTTCCGCCAACTGCACCACGTGTTTGAGGCGGTCGATACCCTCATTCTTGCGGTCGAGATACTGGAACTCCAGTACGGCCAGCCGCCAGACGGTCTCATCAATGGCGCGGCGGGTGCGCAGCTGCGGCAGGAGTTTCAGAAATCCCCGCGCCGCCTCGTTGTATTTTCCCTGTTCCTCGAGGGCCAGATACTGGTCGCGCAGCTCCACCGCCTGCACGTTGCCGTCATCCCAGTTGATCCAATCGACGTAGCTTTGAATGTCGGCGCGTTCTTTTTCAGTGGTGGCGTAGGTCAGCGCTCGCTGCAGGTTTTGAATTCCGAGTGGCGCATCGTGCAGTTTGATTTCGGTATCGCCCTGGTAGTAAACGTAATAAAACAGCGCCGCGTTATCGATGGCCGGCGGAGTATCCTGTATGTTGAAGTCGAGACCGGCGGCCTCCAGCAGCACCGATTCGGCGAGGACGAAATTGTCGTGCGCCCCTTCCCAATCTTTGAGCGCGTAGTAGCTTTCGGCGAGACGGGCGTAGAGACTATGTTCGCCCTTTTCCAATCGCACTAAGTTTTCCAGAATGGTCACCGCCTGTTTGTGATTGCTGTCGTCCAGAAAGCGCACTGCCAGGCTCTGGTACACCTGCGCCAGCCAGCTTTTGGTTTCCAGGTCGAACGGGTTCAGCACCAGCGCCCGTTCAAAATTATAGCGCGCGTCTTCCAATAATTTGTGAACTTCCATTTTATAAGCATTCGGGGCACGGTCTTTCTGATCGCTGTTCTCCAATTGCGCCAGCGCCTGCAAACTTTTTGCACCAGCATTGAAGGCGTGGATGGCGTTTACAGAATCTTCGCCCGATACTTTAAATGCAGGATCGAGTTCGTTGGCAAGATATTTCCACAAGGTGTCGCTTTTGGTAGTACTCTTCTTGCCAATGCGCTTGTGAGTTTCTGAGCGTTGTTCGCGATCGAGGGACACAAACAGGTTGTCCGCCATCGAATCCGCGTGCGCCGCTACCGAGGAATCTACGCCCGCCGGCACCATCAACCGACGCGCATCCCTTTTTGACGTGCTCAGGTTACCCGCGCAAGAGGAGAGGATTGTCATGCTGACCAGACTATAAGGAATTAACTTTTTGAACATCGTCACTCCTGTTGTGTTATGACCCTGCAAATCGTAAAATCGACGGACACTGACCACTGGCTACTGACCACCGCTCTTGACATTTTCCCACCACGACAGGAAAATCTGGTAAAACTGCTGCGTGCGCGCATTTGACGCCGCCTCACGTACTGTCTCGAAGGAGAGAATGTTGCCGCTGCCGTCGCGATTGACACCGCCGAATCTCAAGAAGCTGCTCTTCTCCTTGAACCCACGGTCAATCAAATAGGTGGATTCGCCGCCCTCCAACAAACAGATGCGCACCTCGAAGAGCCTTTCCTTGCATAGCAGCCACATTTGGAACTGCCGGCCGCCTATTTGGAAATTCACCGTCGACATCAAATCGCCGGGTGAGCCTTCCATAAAACGCTTGACGACATCCGGGAACGCCGCCGGGTTGCGCTTCATCCATTCTATCAGCTCATGGTAAATGGGTGAGAGGTCGGAATAGGCGTTACCGAAATCCGCCAGCTCCTTCATGGCAACCTGCGCCTCCCTGCCCTGGACATTTTTTGTTTCCGGGGCGCCGAGATTAGCGGCCTTTCCGGCATAGTTCTTTTTAGCAGTTTCGCCTAATGTGGTGCTCGCTCCCACCGCCATCGACGCTGAGTTGTTGCGTCCGCCGCCGGTCCCGCGTTGGTTCGGCAACTGCAATCGGGTTGATGAGTCGCCCAGCAGCGATTTGCTGCCGGAAAGCACACTGCTATTTTTTAGATCAATCTTGACCTCGGGTTTGTCAGCTGGTCCCGACTGCTGCGACATGCTTTTCTGCTGTAGATTATCGCGCGAGTTGGATAGGCTTCCAAGCTTGATATTCTGTAGTGAGCTTAAATCGACCTTCTCCACCGGCGTTGGTTTTGGCTGCGGCGGTCGCTCCATTTTCATGGGTTTTGGTGGTGAAGCCGGCTTGGGCGCCTCCGCGATTGTTTTTGGTTTGGGCTTAAACCGTGTCCAGTTGATTTCGTCATAGGTTTCGGTTTTCAACCTCACTTCCGGCAGGCTGGTGGCGCGCAGGAAAACATACAGCGCGATCAGGAAAAAAGTTGTGACGAAACTGGCGACTAATTTGTCGGTGTTTGAATGATGGGCTTGTAGTAGGTACATGGGTTCAACCATTTCACTTTCAATTCTACAAGAGACTGTTGTTTAGCAATCGTGTGCTTGAGCCAAAATCTTTGAGTGCTGGAGTAATGGATCAAATGGTGGTGATGACCAATTGCCTGCTAGCCCAACTTCGACAGCCCAATAGGCTTTCATATGATTTTTAGGATCGTGGAATTGTTAAGTTGTTGTTTTTTTGGTATTCGGTCTTTGAAAATGCTGTGTAGTGAAAACTTTTCTTGACATCGATTAAGCTATTGTGAATATTATTGTTATAAATTTAAGTGTCGAAGTTGGGCTAGCGGATACAGAGCCAGTACTCCAACGCTCCATTACTCCATGACCTCACCCGTTTGGGTAGGCCCTGTTTCAAAAAGTGCGCTGCTGTCGTAATTCAAGCTTTTGGGAATCTGATGCCGTTCGCAGATATCCAGCACATCGACAGTTTGCTGAATCGGCGAGTTGCCATCCGGTTCGATGAGCACCACCATCTCGTCGTCCTGTGAACGCAGCTGTTCGAAGCGCGTGGTCAGAAAGTCCTCAACTTCACGAAAGGCATCGGTCGCCATCAACCAGTTCTCGTTCTCATAAATGTTCACCAGGCCATCGGCACCGACATGCACTGAAACCAGAATCGGGTCGCGTTGCGGTTCGGGCGGTTGTTGCTCCTCTTCCGAGGGCAGTCGGATTTGCGTCCGCACTTTCAAATCGCTAATGGCAATGAATCCGAACAAAATGATCATCGCCACATCGATCAATCGAATGATAAGTCCGCCTTTGGTCATTTTTCCTCGCAAATGTCAAACCTGAAACGTGAGACAAAAACCTGAACTTCTGCATTCACGATATTCCATAAATCCAACACCCTATCACTCCAATCCGCCGTTGCCGACCCGCCGCACGTCGATGCCTTTCGGTATGTTCAGATTGTCACAAATATCCGCTGCTGCCATGGTGTACTTGATGGGCGTATTGAAGTTGGACCGGATGCGCACCCGCAACTCCTCATTGTGGGAGAGCGACTCCTGGGTTTTGGTTTTCAGGTAATTGTACAGAGTTGGCGCATCGCTGATAATCTGCGTCTCGTTTTCGACGAGATAGAGGCCCGCTGAGTCGATGGCGACAAATAGAACATGCTCTTTGTCAGGATTCGACGGCGGCGTCTCAACACTTTCCGGCAGCTTGATGCGGCTGCGCTCGTTGATCTCAGAAATAGAAATAAAGCCGAATAGCAAAATAAACACCACATCGATTAGCCGTATTAAAGATCCGCTATTCCCCATAATTCTTATCCAGTATTTTTGATTGCTTTTTGGTTAAAGTTGTACGAGCGTTGGTCTGCTTGGTGGTTTTTGAGCTTCTCCATCATTCATTTAGAACGCTGTCTGTGCAGCCACGGATGTCCGTCCCGTAGATTGCGTTTGATTGCGAGTGGCATTCTCTCCTGAGGCTGGGACGATGTCGTTCGCGCGCTTGGCTTTCTGCTGGATGATAGCCATCAGCCAGAGACGGAATTCGTCTGCTTTCGATGAAATCAACTCCATTCGTTTGTTGAAGATACTGAACACTTCGGTAGAGCAAAAATTGAGGATGATACTAACCACCAGACCAACGATGGTGGTCACCAGCGCAATACCCATTCCGTTGAGAATTCGCTGGCTGTCGAGATTGCCGCCAAAAAAGGTCACGAACATTCCCCACACCGTTCCCAGCAACCCGAGGGCCCCGGCGGTGTCGGACAAAAACGCCAGCCGACCTTTGAAGGTGTTGAAGCGCTCTTGCTGCTTCTGAATGTAATTGGTGATTTCGTCATGGAAATCCTGGGCGGCGCCGGTGCTGTGGAAGATTGACAGCAGGATGGAGTAGAGCCGGCCAGTCAAAGTGTTGTGGTACTTCTTGACCATGCCCGTCACCTCGGTGACGGTGTGCTGGCGGTAATCGATGGCGAGCAGCACCCGCCCGCGCAGCCTATCCCTGACCAGCTCATAAATCTGGACACTTATTAGAAAAATGCCAAGGGCAAAAACAAAAATTGTTGTGTAGGCGATGCCGCCGCCAAGCTGAATAAGCGCCCAGAAGTTTTTCAGGTCGCTGATTTGGGTCAGTGGTTGCGTTCCGCTGCTCAAGCCATTCTGGTCACCCGGTTGCATGCTCTGGGTCTGCGTCATCCCGATCTGTGTCAAAACTACGATGCTCAACACCGTCATCACTATCGTCACGGTTGTCTGCAAAGACGGTCTCCCCTTCGAACTATTTTTTGAGAATAAGATCGATTTCATCGACGTCGTCTCCTATTGCTTTGGGTTGATGAGTAATTTCGATGGTTATGTTGCGAATAATCCTTTGCACGGAAATCGGGTTCATGTCACTGACGTGATTTTTGTTGCGGCTGTCCTGCCAGTGCAAGGCATAGTAATAAACCCCGGGTACAATCACCCGACCCGACAGATCCCGCCAATCCCATTCGATTTCCTGGGGTGGCATGCCAGTACCTGCGAAACCACGGATTAGGTCGCCGTTTTCAGATTCGATCACCAGGCGCCAGTTTTGCGCATAGCTCTCCAGCGACACCGGCATGATGGTAAACGCCATCGCTCTCGGCGCCAGCACCGTCATCGACTCGCTGGTCTTGACTGCAGCTGGCTGCATTTTCTCATTGGCCAATGTGCTGTCCGCAGGCGAAAAATAGACCGGTTCCACGAAGGCGAGAGTTGAGTCTGATTCAAAATACTTTTTCATGCTCGCGGCGCGCAAACGCGATTCCTTAGGAGTGATGATCTGCGCGCGGATGCCCCTTGCGTTCAATGACTGAATGAAATCGAGGTAGGCTTCAGATAAATTGGCGTCGACGATGGCGGGTACCACATCCATATCGAGGGTGTCGGTTGCAAACGGCACGATAGCCTCCGCGCGGCTGGAATCCAAAATGCCCAGGTCGTAGAGTGTGAGCTGCGCCAGAGCCTTCGGCTGGATATTGGGATCAATTTGCCGCGTGATATGCTTGTCGATGATGTCGAGTTTGTTACTGGTTGTGTGCACGGCGAAACGAGATTGCTCGAGAAGGCCTTTGTCGGGAGGTATGAAAGGCGCCCTGAACTCTTTCGGCACAGCAAATTTCGGCAACTCGCGCCCGCGATCGAAGTCGTGAATCAACGTCAGTTGGTGCGATCCAAACCCGATTCCCTGGTTGTCAAATAGGGTGTAGTCATAACTATAATTCAAACTTAAAGGACCGGTGATGCGAAGTTGAGCCTCGGCTGCAATGGCGTTTTCGTTTATGCCCAGCCGCAGCAGACCAAGCTGTGCCGGAAAGGTACCAATAGAGACTTTTGGCAGCAGTTCGTTGTCTTCGTAGGAAGCGCTGACCGCAGCTTGCAGAACACCAACTGTCAGCACCGCGCCGAAGTACGCTTTGAATGGCTGATGGACGTTGTCACCTGACAGCGAGATATTGGCGCGATTGATATGATCGATGCCCACACCGAGCGTCAAAAACGGATAGGGCATCGCCGCGACACCGGCCCCAAAAGAGGCGTTCCATTTGCTGGCACCGTTGGCAAACACCGGATCGCCGGGGTCAACCAAATCGAAATTGTCTTCATTATATGCGTGATTAAAGACGTTCAGCTTCAACCCAAAACCGAAGATGCCACGGAAACGCCGGGTCAATGCGAAGGCCAGATTGCTCTGGCTGTAGAGGGGGCTGTTGAAATACTGCGCCTGTATTCCCAACCCCATCTTGTCGTTGATACCAAACGGCAACGCCAGGCTCATGAGACCGTGGCGGAACGGCGAGGTTTGATTCTCCACGAAGCCGAGGTGAAAGAGTTTTCCACCCAGCGCGGCATGTGCATCGTGAAACGAAATAATCGCGGGATTTACAAACGCCGAACGAAAATCGCTCAGCTCCGCCGGGTTGGCAATGATCAGATTCTGCGCCTTTGTGGTGGTTGCTGCCATCAACGAACCGAGTATCACGATGTAGAGGTTTTTTTTCTTGCTCACTTCAGTTCCTTCAATAGTCTGTTGTCATTAGTCATTGGTCACTGCTCTCATTGCTCATTGGTCATCGGCGCTGTCTTATGACGGACCATTGACTAATGACCAATGACCGTCTCCATTCCATTCTCGCTTCCGAAAATCACCTGGCGAGTACCACGTAGCCACTGGCGACCCGACGGTCGCCGTCGGTGAGGATGTACAAATAAATTCCCGGGTGCTGCTCACGGCCGTTGTCATCCCTGCCATTCCATTCGAACGAGAAATTGCGCGGCTGCGTGAGCGTTGCCAGTTGTGAGCCGTTGAACTTGAGAATTTTTAGCTGCGGTTGCTGTAAAATGAGTTCGCCGAAATCAAACACCGCCAGATCGTTGAAACCATCGTCGTTGGGGGTGAAGGGATTGGGACGTACCGCCAGCGCCCCGGTGGTTACGTTCAGCCGCAGTATCGCCGAGTTGTTGTCCTCGTTGGTCTCGGCAACCTGGTCGCTCATGTCGACAACGAAGATGATTTCGTGGGTTCCCAGGCGATTGAAGGTTGGGCTGTAGGTGAATGTGACCTCCGCCTCCAACCCCAGGCCGGCGACAACCGTGTCCTTAGCAACCGCACCGTCGTGCAGAAACGTCAGTCGAAACGGCACCGTTACCGGAGCGACATTGGCGCGCGCTACGCCGGTGATGAGCTGCGTTTGGCCTAATGCGATGTCGGTGTCATCGATTCCCAGCGATTGTGCCACCAGGTCCGGCAGCGCCGCCCCAACAACAATTCGCACTACCGTCGTATCGCTTAGCGGCACGGCTTCAAACACTTCGCGTACGACAAACGCAATGGTGTGCACCCCGCGCGATCCGAATGCTGGAATCCACGAGAAGCGAGCGCTGTTCCGGCCGGTGTTGGTTAGCGTCGCCCCTGGCGGCAAATTAAGCGATGAAAACGTCAGCGTGCTGTCTTCGGGATCGCTGGCTGAAATATCGAAAGTCAGTAGTGTCACCTCAGTGGTGGTTTGATCGGCAATAGGATCGAAGGCCGGCGGATCGTTCACGGGAATGACACGCACAAAAACCGCCAGCGTGTCGGAGAAACTGCCGTCGCGGGCAATAACGACGAAAGATGTGTCGCGATCGCCTTCACGCGGCGTGCCCTGTACCGAGCTATTGGTAGGCAGCGCACTCGTTGGACTCAACCAGCGCGGCAAATCGCTGAAAGTGAAAAGCGGCTGCGTGCCGTCGGAATCGCCGGCAGTGGCGGTGTAGGCAAAGAAAATATCTTCAATGGCCGTGACCGTGTCCGCCGAGGTTATATGCGGTGGAAAAGCATTGGGTCCGCCCAACAAGATTACCCGTGGCCGGGGATTGAGACTGTCATTATTGACCACGGTAAGGGTATCGATGTACGCGATAGGAAGCGCGGGCGTAAAGGTAATATTGACCTGCTGGCGCGAGTGTGGCGGTACGGTGAGCTGATTGACGGGCGCGGAAAATGCCGGGTCAGTGAAAACGAATTCACTCGCCTGCAGTGCGCCATTTCCACCGTTGATGATTTCAATCGGCAGGGAAAGCGACTGTGGCGGCAGGATGTTGCCGAAGTTGAGGGTATCCGGAATCACGCTGATGATGGCGAGGATGCCTTCGCCGCGCAGCCCGACTGTCACCTGTGACGGCACGCCGAGTACGACCGCTTGAATGGACAGGGAATCTTCGTACACCACCGTATCCGCCGGGCTGAAAGTGACAGCGAGTGCGAAATTCTCTCCGGGGCCGATGACCGCCTGGGTTGCCGAGGTTGTGAATACCGGCAGAGTGGTGGCTATATTAATGAGTGAAATGTCTTCATTGGTAGGATTGATAATATTGAGCGTCTGCGTGGAATCAGTGCCGACATAGACTTGCCCGAAATCCAATGCCAGCGTCGGCTCGGTGAAGCGGATGCTGCCGGTTCGTCCGCCGCGATTGAGTAAAATCGAAACCGTCTGGGTCGTCAGGTTGGTCATCGCCAGGTCGATGTCGCCGTCGCGGTCGAAATCCGCGCTGGTGATGCCGGTGGGTGTTTCGCCAGCCGCATAGACTTCACTTTCCTCGGCAAAACCGTTGTTAAATTGATTGCGCAGCAGGTGCACGTCCTGCGATAGCAGGTTCGCCACAGCTATATCGAGATCATGGTCTTTTCCTAAACCGGAAAGCCTG
>DASWHH010000592.1:0-1778 GCA_036398295.1 bacterium | reverse complement strand
GAAAACCCCGGGATGTTTGCATGCCGTAAAAAACGCCGACCACGCTCCCTCGTCGTAGCCCATGATGGCGCGGGCGTCGCGCGAGGCGATGGTGCGGTAATTCTTGTCGATGTAGGGGACCAGTTCTTGGGCCAGCATCTCCGCATAAGCGTCCCGTTGTGAACGGGCGTACTCATAGGCGCTGGCGGACGTGATGAAAACCGCAATCACCGGTCGAATGGTTTTGCCAATCAGATTATCGAGCGTGTTTGGCATCTTCGCCGATTCGACCGCACCGTCTCCGTAATTGACGTAAATGACCGGGTAGCGCTCCGTTTGCTTTTCGTAGTTCGGCGGCAGGTAAACCCGGATGTCTCTTTTGCCACCCCAGAGTCCGACGCCTACTTTTCGGCGGGTATTCGTAAATTCGAGACTGTCTAATTTTCCGCGCGCAGAGGGTGGCGGCTCGTCTAAATGTTTTGCTTCAAGGGCATGCGGCATGACGATTTCAGAAATCTCCCCACCGTTGACCGACGGCACTTTTCTTTGGTTGAGAGAATCGATCATGACCTGGCCATAGTCTTTCACAAATTGATAGCTCAAGCGCGCATCCGGCTCAAACTGAAACGAGGCATAGTGAAAATCCGTGTCAGCGATGTGATTCATCGGCACTTCAACAAAGTATTCGAACATATCGCCGCGCAGGGCCAGATCATGGGCCTGGCCGCGATACACGACGTGAACCAGGCTATTCCCTTCCAATACTGGAAATTGTCTTTGCGTTGCCATGAATTTATCGATGAGTTCTTTCTTGTTGGCCGCAGCTTCGACTTTTTGGACGAATTCTCCAAAATCCGAACCAGCGATGAAAAGCTCGCGCTTCGCATCGGTGGCTCTGGCCACCTTCCGTTGCTGGGTGACATCTATTCGTGCGATGGCGTTGAAGGAATCACGCACGTAAATGCTGCCATTGGCGAAACTGGCTGGCGTCCAAATCAGCTTGTCGGAGACCTGCAGGCTCGCCACTTCATGGTAGGCCTTGGGCGAAGCTTCAACGAGATGCAGAGAACCTCTCTTAGTTATGACGACCACGTGCCCATCCGCCAAAATCGTGAAGCCATTGCCAGGGGGACGTGATTTCCAAGCCAGGGCCCCCGTGTTCGCGTCGACGCAAGTGAGAAAATTTCCGTCATAACCGTAGAGATAGCCATCATAGTGGACCGGAATATTGTAATTGCGTTTGAGGAATTTGGAGTTCCACAACGGTTTTATTTCATACTGGTCTTTCGTGTTCGATATTTGCAAAAGAACCGATTCGCCCGCTTTGTAGGTCAGAAACAACTTGTCGGGCCCGATGACCACGGGATTGATGATGCGTCCGTAAAATCCCTCGCCGCCGTGCTGATATTTCCAGATGGGCGCGCCGGTTTCCGGATTTGATCCAAAGAGAAAATTTTTACCCGCCCAGATCAGCTGAGACTTGCCGTTTGTTGGCGCGATCACGGGCGATTGGTACTCGACCGTGTCGGCGCCGGCAGCCCACTGTAGTTTTCCAGTCTGCTTGTCAAAAGCCGAAATGGCGTTGTTCCTGGTTCCGCCGGTTTCAATGATAAGCAAATTCTCATAAACCACTGGTGAAGTGGTAAATCCCCAGTTTGGTAACAGAGCGTGGTGGTCATCGATCAGATGTGTGGACCACAGTTTATTCCCGGTTTTCAGATCGAGAGCGAGAACATGGCCCTTGGGTCCCAGTGCGAAGATTTGATTACCGGAAATGATGGGGGTCGAAACCGGGCCAT
>DASWHH010000591.1:0-3059 GCA_036398295.1 bacterium | reverse complement strand
GTTGATGACCGTCGCGCCGGCGGCGATGACAGCGGAAAAAATATCGATGAGGTATTCGCGGTCGGAACGCGTAGCATCCTCGGCGGAAAATTCCACGTCAGCACAGAGTTGCTTGGAATAGGTCACGGCATCAACGGCGTCCTGCAACGCTTCTTTACGGGTTTTTCTCAGTTTATATCTAAGGTGAAGATCCGACGTCGCGATAAAGGTATGAATGCGGGGTTTCATAGCGTACTTCAACGCTTCCCAGGCGCGGTCGATATCAGCGACTTTAGTCCGGCACAACCCGGCCACCACGCTTTTTTTCACGCGCTTCGCCACCTCGCGCACCGCGAAAAAGTCGCCATCTGACGCGATAGGAAAGCCGGCCTCAATCACATCCACCTTCAGTTTTTCGAGCTGGGCCGCAAAGCGTATCTTTTCCTCCAGGTGCATGTTGAAACCGGGAGCTTGCTCGCCATCTCTCAGTGTGGTGTCGAAAATTAAAACCTGTTCGGCCATTCTATACCTCCTTCCATGTTGACAGGATAAACAAGATTGATCAGGATGATGCAGGTGATCCCCAAGCTAATATCTGATCCTGTTAATCCTGTATATCCGGTCCACAATTTTTTAGTTTATTGGTTCAGGTGTTCTTTCTTTTTTCTGCGCTTCCACGGATGCGAGGAAAAAGGAAAATCCATCCATTAAAGCCTGCCAGCTGGCTTCGATGATGTTTTCCGAGACCCCGACGGTACCCCAGCTCTTGCCGTTTGCGGTCGAATCGATCAATACCCGCACTTCCGCGCCGGTTGCGTTCTCGCCGTTCAACACTCGAACCTTGTAATCCGCAAGCTGCATCTTCTCAATTTCCGGATAGAATTGCACCAGCGCTTTCCGCAGCGCCCGGTCGAGTGCGTGCACGGGACCATTTCCTTCCGCAGCCGTGTGTTCGATTTGGCCGTTGACGTTGAGTCGGATGGTCGCTTCCGAGCGAGTGGCGCCGGAAGCATTCTTTTCAATGATCACCCGGAATCCTTCGAGACTGAAAAAGTCCTGCCAGTCGCCGATCATTTTGTTGACGAGCAATTTGAACGAACCTTCGGCGGCTTCGTATTGGTAGCCGCGGTTCTCGCGCGCCTTCAATTCGCTAACGATGTCTGGAACCTTAGCGGCATGCTGCTTGAGCTGGATATCCATTTCGTTGGCTTTGTAAAAAACGTTGCTACGGCCCGAGAGATCGGAAACCAGCACCCGCCGCTCGTTGCCGACTGTGGTCGGGTCGATGTGCTCATAGGTCTGCGCGTCTTTTATCACGGCGCTGACGTGCACGCCGCCTTTGTGTGCAAAAGCGCTTTTGCCAACGAACGGCAGATTACCGGGGTGGGTGAGATTTGCAATTTCGCTGATAAAATGCGAAAGCGCTGTCAGCTTGTATAAATTTTTTTCCGGAATGCAAAGATAGTCTTTTTTGAGATGAAGATTCGGAATGACCGAACACAGGTTAGCGTTCCCGCAGCGCTCACCGAACCCGTTGATGGTTCCCTGCACATGAAGGCAACCATTCTCCACGGCGATGATGGTATTCGCCACCGCCACCTCGGAATCGTTGTGGGCATGGATGCCCAGTGGGGTGTTTACCTTCCGTCGGGTTGCCCGGATGATTTCTGCCAGGTCGGATGGCAACGTCCCGCCGTTGGTGTCGCACAGCACGAGAATATCCGCGCCGCCCTCCTGCGCAGCCAACAACGTTTGCATGGCGTAGTTCGGATCATGTTTATAGCCATCAAAAAAATGTTCGGCATCGTAGATCACTTCTTTGCCATGCGCTTTGAGGAAGGCAACAGAGGCTGCAATCAGATGCAGATTCATCTCGGGCGTAATCTGCAGCGCCTTCTCAACATGCAGCAGCCACGATTTTCCAAAAATGGCCACGGCGAGCGTTTCGCTTCGCAGAAGCGCCTGCAAGTTGCTGTCCTGGTCCGGCTCCGAATGCGCGCGCATCGTGCTGCCAAAAGCCACGATTTTCGCATGTTGGAATTTGACGCTCTTAGCTTTCTCGAAAAACTGCAGGTCTTTGGGGTTGGAACCCGGCCATCCACCTTCGATGTAGTCGATGCCGAACTCGTCCAGGCTCCTGGCGATTTTCAGCTTGTCATCCGCGGAAAAGCAGACTTTTTCCGCCTGGGTACCGTCACGCAATGTGGTGTCGAAAATCTGAATTTTTTTGCGCATGGTTACTTAGCCTTGCTGATCCACGACATCATTTCACGGAGATTCTTCCCTACTTTTTCCACGCTGAGCTCATGATGTTGTTTTCTCAGCGCGGTCATCACCGGTTGTCCGGCCTTGCTTTCAAGAATCCACTCGCGCGCAAACGAGCCGTCCCGAACGGCAGCGAGAATCTCTTTCATGCGCTGCCTGGTGGCGGCAGTAATTATTTGAGGCCCCCGAGTCATGCCGCCGTACTCCGCCGTGTCACTGACCGAGTGGTACATCGCGGCGATGCCACCTTCGTAAAAAAGATCGACGATGAGTTTCATTTCGTGCAAGCACTCGAAGTAGGCGATCTCTGGCTGGTAACCGGCTTCCACCAGCGTTTCAAACCCTGCCTTTATCAACTCGGTGATGCCGCCGCACAGCACGGCTTGCTCGCCGAAAAGATCGGTCTCCGTCTCTTCCTTGAACGTGGTTTCGATGACGCCGGCGCGGGTGCCGCCGATACCTTTGGCGTACGCCAACGCCAGTTGTTTGGTGTGGTGTGTGGCGTCCTGCTGGATCGCCAGCAAACAGGGAACCCCGGCGCCCTCTTTGTAAACGCGACGCACTAAGTGGCCGGGACCTTTGGGTGCGATCATGAAAACATCGACCTCCGCTGGCGGAACAATCTGATTGAAGTGAATATTAAACCCGTGCGCAAACGCCAGGGCGTCGCCGGAGGCCAGGTTGGGTCGAATGTCTCTTTGATAAACGTCGGCTTGAGTTTGGTCCGGCAGTAAAACCATCACCACGTCACCCTGTTTGGCGGCTTCGTTCGTTTCGACAACTTTGAGACCGTCGTCCTGCGCCTTTGACCACGA
>DASWHH010000590.1:0-2318 GCA_036398295.1 bacterium | reverse complement strand
ATAAAGCGATCAGAATAGCTGTGACGATCCCGCCGGAAGCGCCGCTCTGTCGAATATTCTCCCAGTTAGTGTATCCGCTGAACACCTCGCGGTAATAGCCCAATTCCTTATCGGCTGGTAGCTGCCCGAAGACCTCCTTCTGCAAACCGTTCCAGTCAAACTCTTCACCGGGACACGCGATATGGCACAAATCGCAATCAGTGCAAAGGCTTCTATGAAAGACCGGGTACAAGCCCTTTTTTTCATGCTGTTGAATGGTGATGGCATCAACCGGGCATACTCCTACGCATACCCCGCACTGGTGGCAGTTGCCATTCTCAAGTACGTGTTCTATATCCATTAAAAACTTAGTCTTCCCTCAATGAGCGAGTCAAATCGTGCAAGACTTTCAGGCGTGAAAGTCGGGCCTGAGCGTTCGGTATGCCATAAGTTTAGTGTTTCAAATCTGTACATGTGTCATTAGCTGAGCACTTATCGTCGAAAAGCCTTCACGGATTTAATCGTGTCTTGTAGGGCAGCTAACTCCTCTTTTGAAAAAATCCTGGTTACGAGCACCAGGCCAACGCTGATTGGCAGCGCCAATCCACATGAGATAAACAAATTAAAATCAATAAGCAACCTCAATGTCGCTGCCGTGCCGAGATTAATCACGATGATTTTCGGCAGCAGCTTCAAGAACGCTACGTTCACGATTTTCCGGTTCACATAACCCAAGTGGAACGTAAACGTTATGAATTCGGACATCATGGTAGCAAATGCTGCGCCAACATAACTATACTTTGGAATCAATACCAGGTTGGCGACGAGGTTTATCACGGCACTAGCGCCGACGACTTTCGCAGTGTAGTTTTGGCGGCCGCAAGCTCGGGTCGTGTGGGTCATAACGGTACCGATGGAATAAATGGCGGTTGACCAGGCCAGAATGGACAGCGGTAGCGCGGCGTTGATGTACTCCTGACCGAACAGTGTCACGATTATTTTCTGCGACAGAATTGAGAGAAATGTCGCGAGCAGGGTGCCGGCGACAAACAGGAGTTTAAACGTTTTGGTGAAGAGATTCCTGAATTGCTCGAGGTTTGACGTGTAGTAAGACGCCAGGGCCGGGTAAACCGCGCGCGTGACCGCCATCGGAAACACCATCATGGCGAAGATCAGACGATAGGCGGCGTTGTACCAACCCACGGCAGCATCCCCGACCATTAGCGAAAGCAGGGTTGTGTCAACATAGGTGTAGATCATCGAAAAAAAACGCGTGACAGCGAACCCCGTTCCTTCCTTGAGGAAATATTTGATGAGCGTTTTATCATATACCAGCTGAATGGGCGTGAACTTAAACCCGACGCTGGCGATGCAATAAGCCAATCTCAGCAGACGCGATATTAAATAGACCCAGGACAGCGCCACCACCCCACCACCCAGATACAGAATCACCACCCCGATCAGGGTGTTGGAGGTGCTCATGGTGAAAGACGCCACCGCCTCGTATTTCATGCGCTGGAAACCCTGGAACACAGTGGTAAAAAAGTCTCCGAAGGAACCGACAATCAGCGCGGCGCCCATGATGTACACCGCGTGCAAAACGTTGGTTGGCTTGTTGGTGAATTGCGCCGCCATAAATATGAGGATGAAGGTCGCGGCGGCCAGAATCAATTTTATAACCAGGCCGCTGCCAATCAACTCTTTCACCCGGGCCGGGCCTCGTGCAATCTCGCGTATCAACAGGTGATTGAGACCGAGATCGGACAGAATCAAGAACAACGAGGTGAAGGCAATGGCAAAAGAGATCTTACCGAAGCTTTCGTCACCCAAAAGCCGCGCCGTAAAGATCACCAGCGCAAACCGCATGATCAGGTCGATGACTTCAGCCGCGAGAACGAGAAAGGAATTGGTGGAGACGCGGTTGGCTTGCATTAATTCAAAAAGGAAAGGAATGAAATCGCGAAGTTAATTGGAGAGCATTTCTTGATACCAGGCGTAGATTTTATCGTAATGATGTTCTGGCTCAAATTCCCGCTCCGCCTTAATGCGCGCCTGGCGGCCGAATTCGGAAACCAATTGCGGCCGTTCTAAAAGATGATTCATGCTGTCGGACAGTTGCTTGTCATTGCCGGCATCAAACAACATTCCAGTTTTGTGATGATCGATCAATTCCGGGATACCACCCAGGCGCGCGCCAATGACCGGTTTGCCATATGCAAAAGACTCATAGATTACCAGTGGCGAGTTGTCGTACCATTCGGAAGGTACAATTACAAACCGGCTATTTTGTATGAGTGTCGACAACTCCCGGCCATTCTTCACGCCGTCAAATTGAACGT
>DASWHH010000589.1:0-8982 GCA_036398295.1 bacterium | reverse complement strand
GGTTTGCACTTTCAGGTTTTCCCTATTCCAGATCGCGGCATTCCGTCTTCCCGCCGAAACACCCTTGACTTTTTGAGGAAGCTCGAAAAAGCCCCGGGGGATGGCATGCGTGTGCTGATTCACTGTCGGCAGGGAATTGGGCGTTCGGCGTTGATGGCGGCTTCTTTGCTGGTGATTACCGGTGTGGATCCGGAAGGTGCTTTTCAACGTGTGGGCGCAGCGCGGGGCGTTACTGTTCCGGAGACGGCCGAGCAACGAAACTGGTTGACAGATTTTAGTCGAGAATTGGTCACGAACCGGACTAAACATCAAGTTCGTACTTAAATCCAACTTGAACGAACCGAGTCTCTGCTTTCTGCTCGCTGCAGTGAAGAATGAAAAATGCAGATTGCCTGCCTGCGCAGGCAGGCAAAATTCAAATTTGGATGGCGATCTGAATTACCAAAAGGAGATGCCATGAAGAAAGCAGTCCTGACCTCAATCTGTTCCCTGCTTTTGAGCAGTTACCTCTTCGCCCAGATCCCGCCCGATTCTCACCCGAGCATCGCCGACTCTGGTTGGGTAGATTTATTTGCGCCGGATCTGTCCAATGCGATTTGTCCCGAAGGCATTTGGAGTTTCAAGGATAGTGTTCTCACCGCCGCGGCGGACGAAGCGATATGGACCAAAAAGCAATACGATAACTTTATCCTGGACCTCGAATTCAAAACTGCTTCCGGCACCAACAGCGGCGTGATTGTGTATGCGAGCGATATTGAGGATTGGATACCGAACTCGGTGGAAATTCAGATCGCGGATGACTATCACGAGACCTGGGCCAGGTCGCCGAAGACCTGGCAATGCGGCGCCGTGTTTGGGCATTTAGCCGCCCGCAAATCGTTGGTGAAGAAACCGGGCGAGTGGAATCGTTACACCATCACTTGCGCTGGTAAAAAGATCTGGGTCATGCTGAACGGCGAGCTGGTGACGGAAATGGACATGCAACGCTGGACCTCTGCCAGGACCAATCCCGATGGTTCAGAGATTCCATCATGGTTGAGCAAACCGCTGGCCGAGCTGCCAACTCACGGGCACATCGGCTTTCAGGGCAAACACGCTGATGCACCGATTTGGTTTCGCGGCATTAGGATAAGCGAGTTTTAAACTAATGGGACCGCAGAGAGCATAGCGCAGAGAGCATAGCGCTTTTAGTGCCAACGATTGTCATTTTCATACAGAGCCCCTTGCCCCATTAATTCAAATCCTCTAATCCGCCGGTGCACATTCTCTTAGCCGGCTTCCAACGGGATAATCTATTGGCTCACAAGTCTTCCTCCGAAGATTCAGGCCTAACGCACTAACGCCATCTTCCTCGTTTCCACAAACTCTCCGGCTTGCATGCGATAAAGAAACAGGCCGCTTCCGGCGGACTTGCCGGCATCGTTCAGACCATCCCACTCCACTTGATGCATTCCGGCTAACTGTGGCGCGTTCACTAACGTACGGACTTTCTGGCCCAGCAGGTTGTAGATTTCCAAACTCACCAGACCATTGCCGTGTGCCGCCGGCAAAGAGTATTGAATCAACGTCGTTGGATTAAATGGATTGGGATAGTTTTGCGCCAGTGAGAATTGTGCCGGAAGGTTGGAGCCGTCACCATCCTCAACTCCCACCACTAACTGCACGGCCGCAAAAGCATCGATGCGGCCGGCGCCAAAGGTGTTATCCGCGCCGGGCGTCCCCAGATCTACCGCAGAGTTGATCAACGCATTGCGAACTTGAGTTGGCGTGAGGTTGGGGTTGGCGCTCAAAATCAGGGCGCCGACTCCGGCAGCGTGCGGCGCGGCCGCCGAGGTACCAAAGAAGCGAATGTTGCCAGAACCCGCGGGGAACTCCTGGCCGAAATCGCCGGCGCCGGTGATGAGACCGCCATCCAATGCGGCGAAATCCGGCTTCATCCTTTCTTCCTGTTGTGGAAAAAAGACCCGCGCCGGACCGCGTGAGCTAAATGATTCGATCGTGTCATTACCGGAATCCAGGACAAAAATCGCGCCCACCGTGATGGCACCGGTTGCCGCCTGATGGCCGGGCGCAATGCTGCCTTCAGATACGCCATATTCTTCCACATTGAATCCGGATCCTATCATCACCAATTCCAGCAGCCGGGTGTTGGCGCCGGAATTGACGATCACAAGATTCACAGCAATATCGGCGCCGGACTGGTTTTCGAACTCGGCTACTTCCAGGGGCCGCTGCGTGCCGGTTTGGAAATCCGCGGCGCTGTCCAGAAGCGAATCGACGCCGGCATGAATCAAAGCCAGATCGTAGTCGTTGGCCGAAGCCGGCGATGGATCATTCCAGTGCAAGACGACAGTCAGGCTACCGCCGTCGTTGACCTGTATCCTCATGGTCGGATCGCTGGCGCCACCGGCGGCGAGTCCAAAATCATGGGCGGCAACTTGCTCTTGCTGAAAAGTGAATGTCCCCGGGACATAATCTCGCTCGTAATGGTCAGAGGCGATATTGCCGGCAGCAGTGAAATAGATTGTTCCGGTGGCCGCCACCCCGTTGACCGCCTGGGCGATGATGCCGTCCTGGAATGCGGGCTCAGTGATAAAACCAAGATCATCCACCACGATTTGACAGCCGGCGCCGGAAAAGATGGAATCGGCCAGGAATCGAATCGCGCTAACCATTTCCAGGCTGGTATTCGGACCGGCAAACGCCAGACCCGCGCCGGGCGCCAGGTCATGGACAATTTCCAACATAGCGGTACCTTCATCACCTTCGCCTGACATCTTCGAATAGATGCCAATCAAGGCCGGCAAATCCTGAGTGGCGATGGCATTGAGTCGTGTATCGATGCCGTCGGAGATGACGCCGACACGCACGCCGGAGCCGGTGATGCCCAAATTACTGCGCACTTCATTCGCCCGCAGAATGGCATCGCCTTCGGTGGTGACGGAGCCGGTCATGTGGATGGCATAGTCGGGCGGCGTAATCAAGGAGACATAGTCCAGGTTGGCAAGGTCATCAAACTGGGTGAATGGCACCCAGCCCTGCACGATTCCCCACTCAGCACCGACCATCTCTATTCTAATTTGATGCTGCCGCATCTCGGCGATATAATCGGCTCGAGTGTCCTTCAGATAGATGTAACTTTGAATGTTAGCCGAGTTGTCGATTCTTACAATCGAGTTAGACAGAGCAGAGGCCTGCCGGGATTGCGCGTTTAGAAGATTAACGCCTTGCAATTTCAGCCTTTGAATCGTCTCACGAATACTCGAACTGATTTTTGCCTCGGCGGCGGATACATTTTGCTTATCCTTGATGAGCCGCGCCAGCGCATGACTCTGCGCCCTTGCCGGATGCTGCGATAGCAGAACCATGCCAAAAATCATTGCAACAAACATAGAAAATTGGGATCGCAAAAATGATTGCATATTTCCCTCATGGTGTGAAGTGGTTATGATGACCCGACCGCATGAACGATGATCGGGCGAGAATTGCTCAAAAGTCAGTGAGACAACGGACGTGCATAATCCGGCGGAGTAACCTGGATCACGAAATTCAATGATGCAAGGGTGGGAATTTCATTATGGGGGATCCACGCCTGGATGATTTTTTCGGCCTCGTCCATGAGTTCAAATTTCGCCGCTTTGGTTTTCACCGCGGCGACATTTTGTTCGTTGAAATCCGCAAGATAGATGTAGCATTGAATGTTCCCGTCACCGTCGATCTTCACGAGCGTGCTTGAGATGGTGGCAGCGTCAAGGCCGCCCTTTGGCCGGTTCGCCAGCTTGTCCATCGCCTGGCGAATGGACTGGCTGATTTTTGCCTCCGCCCCAAGAGCTACGGACTTACTTGCGGAAGCAGACGCCTTCCTGGATTCATTGGCAGACGAACACGCCAGAGAGAATAGGCTGATTATCGCAATCAAAGTCAATTTTGTATTCAAATACAGCTCTGCGGTTTAGTCCAGACCATCGGTGACGAAATTAGTGTGCGAATATAATTCAAACCGCAATAAAAAAGCAAGCAGTATTTGCATAGTTTTCTCTTGCATTTTCGCTGGATTAAATTAAATTTGTCAAATTCATGGACAGGCAACCCGGCCGCGTCAAAACCGGCTGATTTCAAAAGGAAGGGGCCAGCTCATCACGTGCGGCTGACGCGCTACCTCTCACCATTTTTGCTTTTTTCATTCGTTTGTTTTTCATTTGCCCAGGATAGGGCTAAAGTGATTCGGTCCATCGCCTTCAAACGGCTCGATGTGTTCCCGGAAATCACCGGTAAGCCGGCGTTTCTCTATCACTGGGCCAACACGCTGCACATCGTCACGCGCGAACGAGTGATTCAGAAAACGTTGCTGTTTAAAGCCGGCGATGTTCTCGATCCCGAACTACTGGAGGAAAGCGAACGTAAGCTGCGCCAGTTATCCTATCTCGGCGACGCGAAAATCTCGATTGAAAACCAAGACACCGACTCCGTTGATATTAAGGTCGTGACCCGGGATCAATGGTCCACCGTGCTGTCATTGATTCTGAGCCGCGGCGGCGGTCGCACGGTGTTGGGCGGCGCGCTGGAGGAATTCAATCTTCTGGGTTACGGCAAGCAGATTTATTCTGAAGTCAACCACGAACCGGAGGGCATCACTTACAGGGCGCGCTATCGCGACCCGCAGTTGCTGGACAGCCGCTGGACAACCCAGGAAAATCTCATCAGCGGGCCGTTCATCAAAGTGTTCGCCGGACAGGTGGTGCGGCCCTTTTATGCCCTCGACACCCGCTGGGCCGGTGGCATCTTCGGCGACCTCACTGACGAAACCATCAGGTTGTTTTCCCGCGGCGAGGAGGTGAGCCGGCTGCGGCTGCAATCCGCCAGTGCGCAGGTGCTCGTAGGCAGGGCATTAGGAGGACGGTTCAACAAAACCAGGGTGCAGCTTTCTTATCGTTATCAAAACCGGGATTTTTCTGATTTCGGAGAATTGACCAGCACGCCTTTGCCGGATGATGAATTGCTGCACACCATCACCTCAACTCTCAGTCTTGAAAACGTGAGTTTTGTGGAAGAGAAGCAATTGGACAATTTTCAGCGCACCGAGGACATCACATTGGGCAACCTAACTACAATTTCAGTGGGTCGCAGCGGGCTGCCGATCCCCGAAGGTGTGAAGCGATTCGAGGTCAGCCTCCGGCGGCGTGAAGCGCAGCGATTTTTTGGGAAACACTACGTCGTTGCCATCGCCGCGGTACAATCGCTTTTTGACAAAGACACCATCGCCTCGCTGCGGCTGCAGTATTACAACAAGGCGTTTCCAAGCCAGACGGTCGCGTTGAATTTCGAATTCGACTATGGTATTGATTTGGAAACCTCCCGGCAATTTATTTTGGGCGGTGATACTGGTCTGCGCGGTTATCCCGCTCGCGAATTCACCGGCGACAAACGCCTGCGGGTGAATATCGAAGATCGCATCTTCACCCCCATCAACGTGCTCACCGTCGCGCTGGGGGGGGTGCTTTTTTTTGATGCCGGCACGGTGTGGGATGAATCTGTGGATCTGAGCGAGTTAAACTACAGCATAGGATTTGGCATTCGCCTGGGCTACACCAGGTCCCCCAACTCGCGGGTGGGGCGCATCGATTTTGCCTGGCCGCTCCATCGCGGCGGCGGCTTCGGTGTTGCTATTGGCGTCGATCAACAATTCGTTCTAAATTAAAGCAGAGCGCATGGTGCACGGCGCACAGCGCAAAAAGGGCCGGTCGACTTTTTTCAAAAGCTCTTTGCGCTTCGCGCGCTCACTCTCCTCTCTGCGCGATGCGCCTTGCTCTATGCACTTTGAATAACTGAGGCGAGGAAACCGTGATACGAACGCGTTTTGTCGTTTTTATCGTAGCTGGACTGTTCTCGGCGCTGTCTCTGCTGGCGCAGGAAAAAAAGGATGACGTACCCCAGGAGCAGACTCCCGTTGAAGAGCGTGATACCGGCGACAGCTTCATTGAAAATGTCGGCGAACTGCCGGGAAAGCTCATCACCTTACCCCTGAGAATCCTCTTCAAGGGGGTGAGCAAAATGTCGAGTGTGGTGGACTACCAGGCCGTGGTGCTGCGAGTCACCGACGTGCTCACCAACGAAGACGGCACCCGCAAAGTCCGTCCCATCTTCACCCCGCTCTCGGGCGGTGGGCTGATTTTCGTACAAAGAAATTTTCTCAAGCCAGGGATGTCGTTTCGCACCTCGGCCAGCGCCGGCATTCGCACCCGTGCCAACTTCTTTGGCAGCCTGCGGGATCCGCAGCTGTTTTCGTCACGCTTCGGAGTGCAAATAGAGGGCTTATACCAGCGGCTGCCGGACGAAGATTTCTTCGGCATCGGCAACGATTCCCGGCGCGCCACCGAAACCAATTATCTCCAGGAAGAAACCTATTTCATGACCGAGCTGCTGGCGAAGCCGGTTCGCCAGGTAACGTTCACGGCCGGTGTGTCGTACAGCGACGTCAACATCAAAGATGGCCGCGATCCCAACAAGCCCTCGCTGCAGGATTCATCGGCGGTTTTTTTCGCCAATGCCATTCCCGGACTTTTCGGCGCCCGCATGGCGACATTTCTTTTTCGGATTTATCGCGATACCCGCGATGTGACGGGAAATCCAAACCGTGGCAGCGAAACCTATTTCACCTATGAATACGGTCGCGAGTTGGGGGGCAGTGAATTCGGATACAGCAAATTCACGTTGGATTGGCGGGGTTATTTAGATCTCTTTTATCGACGGGTGATTGCGCTGCGACTGCACGGCGAAATCACCGATAACATTGGTGAGCGTGAAATTCCATTTTACCGGCTGGGCGGGCTCGGCGGCACGGACGTCTTTCGCGGCTATCGCCCAACCCGATTTCGCGACAAAGACCTGTTGGTGGCGGGCGCCGAGTACCGCTATCCGATACACGGTGTGGCCGACATGATTTTCTTTTTTGAACAAGGCCGGGTCTTCGGCGATATTTTTGATCAATTCACCTTCAACGGATTCAAACGGGCGTTCGGTGGCGGACTGCGGCTGCGCGGATTCGATGGCAATTTGGTTGCAGTGTTTGAAATCGCCAAATCCGACGAACAACTGCGTTTGAATTTTTCATTGAACAAAGGCTTAAGGAGATTCTAAAAGTGGCGTTACAAAAAAAGCGATTCAGATGTTTACTAAACCTTCAAGGTTTAGTAAACATCAGTTGCCTGTTGATACTGTGCGCCGGCTGTGCCGGACAGAAGCAGTACAGACTTCAGCCAGTTATCACCGAGGAACGCGACAGCAAAAGCATTCCCAAACCGAAGCCGAATAAAGTCAGCATCTATGAAGATGCCATTGAAAACATCTTCGGCCGGGAAATCGATGAATACTCCAACCTTTCGTGGCACACCCGCCGGCTAACCAACAACCACAAGCAGGCGAAAAATACCAACGCGCTGGACGAAGTCCCCAACTCGACCTGGTTTACGAATCGCCATACCCGGACCCGCATGACGCGCGACGAATTACAGAAAGGTCCCAACACGGGCAGTGGCCCGGACCTCAACGGACCGCTGACCATCGTCGCCGCAAAAGTCGAAGGGGTCTCACCCGGCTGCCGCATTCGCGACCAGAAGGGCGACGTCTATTTTGTGAAGTTCGATATCAAAGGCTATCCCGAGCTCGCCACATCCGCCGAAGTCATTTCCACCAAATTCACCTATGCCGCCGGCTACAACACGCCTGAAAACTACCTCAGCGTTCTGGATCCCAAGAATCTCAAAATCGCCGACGGCGTGATGGTGAAAAACCGCTGGGGCCGCGAGGTGCCGATGACGATTGAGTTCGTGGAAAAACTGCTGAGCAAGGCCCACAGCAATGCCGACGGCACCTATCGCATCGTTGCCAGCAAGGCCCTGTCCGGAAAACCGCTCGGCCCGTTCCTTTACGGCAGCCGCCGCAAAGACGATCCCAACGACCGCGTCCATCATCATCATCGTCGGGAGCTACGCGGCTATGGCGTGCTGGCGGCCTGGCTCAACAATTACGACACCAAAGCCAACAACACACTGGATATGTATGTCACCGAGAACGAACGCAGCTTTGTGAAGCATTATATGATTGATTTCGGCACATCCTTAGGCAGCGGCGGCTACGGCGTGTCGGCACGCAATCGCGGCCACGTCGGCGCGTTCGATATGGGCAACATGCTCACAAAAATTTTAACCCTCGGGTTGTATGTCGAACCGTGGGAGAAGGAGCCGCGGGTCATCAGTCCGGCGGTGGGTTACTTCGAATCGCGACTCTTTGATCCAGACGATTACGCCTTCATCATTCCCAACCCGGCGTTTCAGCACTTGACTGAGATTGACGGTTTCTGGGGAGCTAAAACAGTGATGTCGTTCAGCGATGACGACATCCGCACCATCGTGCAAACCGGTGAACTTTCAAATAAAGAGGATGAGGCGTACCTGATCAAGACCTTGATCGAGCGGCGCGATAAAACCGGACGTTGTTGGTATGGCAAAGTGAATCCGCTCGATCGCTTTCATTTTGTCGGTGCCGCCGGGGGCTTGGCTCTGCAATTCGATGACCTGGCGGTCGATGCCGGTTTTGAATCGAAGGAGAACACTTCGTACCGATACACCGTTCAGTTTCGCGGTAAAAACATCGGCGAGAATATCATCCCCAAAAATCAAACTGCTATTCGTTTCGATTCGAACCTCACCGCGAATCTCGAAAGCTTTTTTAAGAAGAATCCCAATTTAAAAGAAGAAGAGAAGGTCTTTAATTTCAGAATTCAAACCGGCCGCAACACCAGCAGCCCGTCGGGCAAGTATGTGAAGGTTTACTTTTATTATTCGCCCGGGGCGGAGCAGTCGCCACAGATCGTTGCGCTGGAGAGAAAAGATTGATTCCGCAGCGGCTGCCAGCCAATAACACAACATTAATGTTGTGTTATTGGCTGGCAGCCGCTGCGGAATCAATCTTTTCTCTCCAGCG
>DASWHH010000588.1:0-4624 GCA_036398295.1 bacterium | reverse complement strand
CTTGATGCCAAACTTGCTGTAAACCAATTGGCTGATCAACTGAAATTCTTTGTCTTTCAACGGAATCAGATCGAACATTTTGCTACTCCATCAATGATGCTGCGGGCGGGCGCCTCGCCCAATCGTCGGCGACGACAGCAACACGTTTCTCGCATGGCGATTTCCTGATTCCGTCTCCCGCTCTACTTCTTAAGTTTTTCCTTACGCGTCCCCTGGCCATTCGAGGCCTGGGCCGTTTGCGCATAGATATTCACCCACTCCACTTTGCCGCTCTTTAGATCATACAACGCCGCGGCAATTTTCACCATACCATTCTTGACATGCCCGTGAACGATGGCGCTGCCCTTCAACAAGTCTTTAATCGATTGGGTAACGTTGGCATTGATAGCCTTTTCTATCAGTGCCTCGCCTTTCAGATCGGGGTAATTTTTGCGCGTTCTTGCCACGGCCGGAAAGATGTTATCCACCAGCGCGTGCAAATTGCCATGCAGCTCCGCCCCGTCGACGACCGCCGTGACCGCGCCGCAGCCGCGATGTCCCAACACCACCACCAGCGGCGTGTGCAGATGCTCGACCGCGTACTCGATCGATCCCATTTCGTCCACATCACAGACGTTGCCGGCGACGCGGATGACGAACAGGTCGCCGATACCCTGATCGAACAGGATTTCAGGCGGCACGCGCGAATCGGAGCAGGTGAGCACAGTGGCGACGGGATGCTGGCCGTTGTTAGAGGTCTCCTGGCGGCGGGATTCGTCGATCCCACGATGTTCGCTCTCCTCGGACACAAAACGTTGGTTGCCCTTCCTTAGCCTCTTCAACACGTCATCGGCAGACGGGGCGTCACCAGCCGGCGCATGTAGCGGGTGCAGTACCAGTGCGACCAGGCATCCCCTAAGAAGCGAGGTCGTGAAAGTCCTGGTGAATAGGTTCATTTTTTGTTATCTCCCTAGATCAGCATAAGCAAATGCTCCTGGTCATTAACGTTCAGGAGCGCATTCTTATGACTAAGCCTTTTATTTTATGATACTTAATTCCAAACAAAAACGCTTAAAATCGGTCGCGCCGTATTCCATTTGCGCGACAAGATTGTACACTAGAACTTTCCAAACTCCTCGTCATCCAGTTCAATAGCTTGCGCCGAACGGCCGTTGACTTTCGGGCGCTGGGAGGTCATGCCCCAACCCTCCGTCAGCGGATGCGACGGTTTTTGAACCGCGGTTAACTTCTTGCCGGCAGATGCCGTTGGTTGCGATTGGGACCCGGTGTCCCGCAGGCGGAACCGCTTCAGGGTCTCCTGCAGTTGCTGCGCCTGGCTCGACAACGCCGACGACGCCGCCGCACTCTCTTCCGCACTGGCTGTATTCGACTGTGTCACCTGGTCAATCTGCGCGAGTCCGGCGTTTACTTGATCCACGCCCTGGGCTTGCTCCTGCGAGGCGCTGGCGATCTCGCCGACCAGATCTGCCACCTTGGTGACGCCGCCCACTATCTGCTCCAATGCTTTGGCGGTGGCATGGGCGATGCGCGTGCCGTGGTCCACGCTCTTCACCGAGTTTTCGATCAGTTCGGTGGTTTCCTCGGCGGCTTTGGCACTGCGCTGGGCCAGGTTACGGACCTCTTGGGCAACCACTGCAAAGCCTTTCCCGTGCACACCGGCGCGCGCCGCCTCCACCGCTGCGTTGAGCGCCAGCAAGTTGGTTTGAAAGGCGATTTCGTCAATGGACTTGATAATCTTCGAAATCTGCTGCGACGACCGGTTGATGTCTTCCATCGCCGCCAGCATTTTCTGCATCTGCGCGTTACCTTCGTCGGCATTGCTGCGCGCCGCGCCCGCCAGCTGATTGGCCTGGCCGGCGTTCCCGGCATTCTGTTTGGTCTGCGCGCCGATCTCGTTCATCGACGCATTTACTTCTTCGAGCGAGCTCGCCTGTTTGGTCGCTCCCAGCGACAGCGACTGGCTGGAGTCCGAAACCTGGTTGGCGCTGATCGCCACTTGTTCGGACACCACGTTGACCTGGGCGAGAATTTCATTTAGTTCCGCCAGGGTGGTGTTCATGGCTTGTTTCATTGCCGCGTGGTCGCCGGCATAGTTGCCCCTGATAAATGTGGTCAAATCCCCGTCCGCCATTTTGGATAACGACGAAACGGCCTCATTCACTGGCTTCAAAATATTGTCGATGATGGTGTTCATGCCTTGAATGACTTCACGATAGCCGCCGGAAAACTTCGCGGCATCGGCGCGGGTTTGCAGCCGGCCCTCCTCCGCGGCGTGCGCCAAACTCGCCGCCTCATCGATCAGGGTCTGCAGATTATTGCGGATGGTGTTCAAGCTTTCGGTCAGTTTGATTTGTTTGCCAGGCAGATTGCGCATCGCTTTTTGCAGGCTGCCCTGGGCGTAATCTTGCAGGATCGCGATAGTATCTCGTACCGGTGCAATGACCGCTTCCAACGAAGCGTTCACGCCCAGCAGCAGCTCGGCGTAAGCACCGGGGAAGGGAGTCGCGTTGCAGCGGCTGTCGAGGTCGCCTTTTTCCTGTGCGTCGAGCGTCCGATGCAGCTCAACCAGCATGCCCCGCAGACTTTCCTTCATGGTCACCATCGCGTTGCCAAGGACGTCCTTTTCGGAAACCGCGGACACGGCCACCTCCAAATTGCCTTTGGCGATTTCATAGGCGGCATCGGCTTTACGTTTCTGTTCCGTAATCATTTGCCGGAACGATTCGCCCAACTCGCCGATTTCATCCCGGTTGGTGATGGTAATTTCCTGATCCAGGTTGCCGTCTTTTAACTCTCTGGCAATAGCCGTAATCTGGCGAATGGGACCGGAAATCAGGTTAGCAATCAACACGGTGATGGCCGTAAAAATGGCGATCACAGCCAGCGACAGCAGCAACACGGTTTTCTGAGCCGCGGCGAGCGCCCGGTCACGTTGAGCCAATGATATTCCCAGCGTCAGGTTTCCAATTTCATCGCCATTGGCGAGAACGGGAACGGTCGAGTGCATCTCGGCGTCGAGATTCACGGAATCACTATCTTCCGTGAGTTCGAGAGTTGGCAGGCCAACCCTGCGGTACAGAAAAACCTCCTGGCCATCGCTGTCCTTTACCCTCAAATAGGAAACCATCTCCTGGGTTTTGAAGCCCTCCAGAGCCTTGGCCACTTCCGTGCTGTCATTAAATTCCAGACCCACGCGAGTGGCACTGGCCGCAATCTGGCTGAGCACCTCGATTGACGAATGTAGATTGTCCGTCAGGGAGTTTTTGATAACTCGAGAGGTGACCAGGGTTACGCTGATCATCAACAACACAATGGTAAGCACGAGGCTGACCAACATCTTCGTTTTAATCTTCAATGATTTGAAATTCATTTGTTTCGATCCCGGATAATTTTTTTTACAGAATGACATCGCTAAAGCCAATTTTGGCGATTAGCTCCTGCGTGAACAAAACCTTCAAATGCTCGTTCTGTTTCAGGTTTAGAATAAGTATCGGCTTGTCGCTTTGATCTTTGATAACCGCCACCAGCGCCCCGGAGTCCGAATAAGTTTTGGATGAGGTGACAATGGCAATCTGCTTTTCCTTGCATTTGGAGAGAATGTACAGTTTGGTGGTGCTGTTCAGCAGCAGATCCGACTCAAGTAAAACAAGCACGCTGTTGCGCTCCATCGAGCTAAGCATGCTGCCGATGCCAGATGAGGACTCAACGACACATACCTGAACCTTGAGATGGCTCTGCGCTGCAGCGCGGTTGATTTTTTCCTCAAGCTCAGCAAACTGCCCTTTGGAAATGAAAACCGTTACCTGCTCTTGATCGGGAAACACCTGCTTGACAACATAAAGAAGTTGCAGCGGGCTGACCCCGTTGGCAAACAACCGCGTGGCCAACATTAACATGTAAATGCACACAAAGCTTGACAGAGTCTTTTTCATATCTCACGTCCTTTTCATATTGAAGAACAATGTGCTACGCACTTTGAAGTGCGTCGCACATGCAACCATGATCAAAGAATAACATCATTGAAACCAATCTTCGCGATCAATTCCTCTGTGAATAAGTCTTTCAGGTGCGCGTTCTGCTTCAGGTTGAGCGTCAACGCCAATTTGTCATCCTGGTCTTTAACAACCGCCACCAACGCCCCGGAGTCCGAATAGGCTTTCGAAGTCGTGACAATCGGCACCTGTTTTTCCTTGCACTTGGAAAGTATATAGAGTTTGCTGGTGTTGTTGAGCAGGGTTCTCGACTCAAACAGAATGAGTACACTGTTCTTTTCCAGCCCATTCAGCGCGGTGCCGATATCGCCGGAAGATTCTACAATAAATACATGGGCCTTGACATTATTCTGCATCGCCGCCAGATTGATTTTGTCTTTTAATTTGGTGTATTGGGCGTCGGAAATGAAAACCGCCACTTTCTCCTGTGCAGGAAACACCTGTTTCATGAGATGAAAAATTTGCAGGGGACTGACCTCATCGGCGAAAACTTGTGCCGTAAGCATCAAAATAAAAACGCACACTAAGCATAACGTAGTCTTTTTCATATTTCGCTTCCTTTCCACAATCAGCTATCAGCTGTCAGCTTATCTCTACTCACAATTGACTATCCTCTATCTTCTTTGCTCTTT